>CAZEQQ010000283.1:3279-4217 GCA_964514425.1 uncultured archaeon | reverse complement strand
CGTTGTTTTATAAGAGGTAGAATCTATGGATATAGATACTTTCAACTCACTAGTTTCCCGAATATACACCACTTCTGGATTTAAGGAATAACTGATGGTGGGACGATTAGCTTCGATTAACCATGTCATTGTATCATTAACTAATTGATTATTAGATGGGTCAAGGGCAAAAATGTCTTCTAAATCTTTATCTTTTAACTTGAACGTTTTAAGATCTTCTTTAGAAAATATCAGTGTAGATTTAGTATCAAAAGTATCACGGAGAAGACCTAAGTCTGTAAAGGGGTAACCTGAACCAAAAAATAATGCTCTTCCTTCTCCAATCTTTTTGCTTAAAGCTGCATTAAAGGTGAATTCATTTCCATCATTTCTCATTACCCTAATTGTCGCTAAAGGGACATTATCTTCTATAGTTTCGTTAATATATTTAAGTGGTCTTCCCCAGAAAAAGAATTCTTCAACTGTAGTAATAGTTTGGTCGGGTAATACTTGAGCTGCATATGGTCTATTGGGAATATCCAATGTTTCATCATAAGATTCAGGGAAGGCAAAGCTTACTCCAAGTGGTTCCATCAACTGGCGACAAAAAGTATAATTACTACGCAAAAACGGGTCATCGTATACACTTCCTGCACCTATCAAACGAACACTATTTACCAAAAATAGGAGTGATCCTCCATTTTGAATAAACGTAGAAATAGTTTCTATCTCACTCTGTTCAAAAGGAAGTTCAGGGTCAGAAATTACAAGAATGTGGGCTTTAGAAAGAACATTGGGTGAAATTAAACCCTCTCTATGAGTTTCAATATAAAACCCTCGATCTTTCATCATCCTAGCCAAAAAGGAATGTGTACCATATGGTGAAGATCCATAAAACCATTGGTTTATTGTGTCGTTATCATGAGAGGCGTCAAAAAGGATATTTCCACTATAGTAAC
>CAZEQQ010000283.1:0-3269 GCA_964514425.1 uncultured archaeon | reverse complement strand
TAACGCGTTTGTAAAACAACTTGAATCTGCTCTGAAAAACCCTTTTCGTTAGTTAATTTGATAGTAACCTCATAGTTCTGTATAGGAATGTTATAAGGGATAGTGATGTTTAACTCAAACGTATTCCAGTTTTCTAACAATACTATCGTTGAAGCAATTTCAACAATAGAATGATCGCCCATAACTTCCACTTCAAGTGTTTGATTAATTGAAGAAATAGTTCTAATTCTATAATTTTGATGCTCACCTTCAACACATGAATAATAGAATGTATTTTCTTTAGAAAATCGTTTAGGCACAACAGAAAATATCTGATCTTCAACCTTCTGTTGAAGTGCTTGATATGCTTTATAAGGACTAATCATTCCGTTTCCTTGAAGAATAATAGGTTTATTGAGATCCTGTGCTGTGTTTAGTAATATCGCTTGATGAGTACTCTTCTTTATATCTGGTTGTGATTGTATAAAAAGGGCCAAAACTCCACTAACAATAGGAGCTGCAAAAGATGTACCTGTAACGTAAATCTTATCACCTGTTGTATTAAGAGCACTAATTAAATTACCAGGTGCAACAAGGTCTATTCCTGGGGTTAAATCCAAAGCTGGACCTTTAGCTGTAAATGCTGAAAGATCTTCCATGTTGCGTGTTGCTCCAATAGATATAACTTGGTCAAAAATTGCTGGTTTACCGATAGATGAACCAACAGGACCATAATTGCCCGCAGAAGCTACAACAATGATATCTTTAGACTTAGCTTTTTCTAGTATCTCTAATAAAGGGTCACCTATAGAAAGAAAAGTAATAGAGGTAATACTTGCTGAAATTACATCAACTGATTGATTAACTGCAAAATCCATCCCTGCAAGAATCCATTCATCTTTACCAGAACCACTTGCGTTGATTACTTTAATGTTCCAAAGAAGCGCACCAGGTGCAATACCATAATTGCCATCGTAGGAAACATCTCCGTTCTTAGAAAATATTCCATTTCCAGCTATAATAGACGCAACTTGAGTTCCATGCCCATAATAATCTGTTGGACTGAAATCATCATTTAACTCTTCCAAAACAAAACTTTCTGCACCTATCACTTTAGAACTTGTATCGCCAAAAACTGTATTAAGCCCAGGGAGGGATGCATTGACACCAGAATCTAAAATGGCTATTGTAGTATTGTATCCTAAAATGTTTTTATCATTAAAATCTAATTCATTATGTATTTTGTCAACTTCTAAAGCCCTTCTTACAGTAGACAGTTCTACTCTTCCTCCTAAATCAACATCAATACTACTTGAAATTAAATCTGTGAATACTTTTCCAAGAGGCGTGATATACTTTATATTGTATAAAGAAAAATTAACTGCCCGAATATTATCCATAGTGTAAGTAATACTAAGGGCCGGAATAGAAAGATAAGTGTATTTGACATCTATTCCCTTTTCTTTAAAGACATTGACTGCTTGATCTCTTTGCTCAAAATTAGAGAAAGAAATAAAGGCATTTCCTTTAGCTCGTTGAAGTTCAGATAGAACCTCTTGAATATTTAGAGGTTCAGACCATAATTCAGCTACTTTTTGCTCATATGTATTTGCTATATCTGCTATAGGGTTATGTTCAGTAATAAACGTCGAAGATGGAGGAAAATGAAAGGCTGTAGCAGTAAAGAAGGGGTAGATGAAAGGTAAAAGAATTAATAGTGATATAAAGATGAATAGATTCCGTTTCATAAATAGGAATAGTGCTTTACCTTTTTTAGACTTTTCGTGTAATTGCATATATTCTATAATTGTGTCGGAAATGGAAAGAGTATTTTCGGTAATTATTTTGGGTTAGAAATGGAAATGCTTATATCTACATAAAAAAAGAAAGAGTTGTAAGGTGTAATGTAAGATGCCCTATCAATGGTTAAAACGTTCAAAAAGAAAACTAACTGGTGGTTTTATTAAAAAAGCAGCTTCAAAAAAGCAAAGAGATTTAGGAAACTACCCAACAGAAACACAACAAGGTAAAACAAAGCTAAAGGTTGTGAGAACTAGAGGTGGAAATGAAAAACACCGTTTGTTAAAAGCTGAATTTGCTAATGTAATGGATAAAGAAACAGGAATGACAAAAAAAGTTAAAATTAGCAATGTAGTAGAAAACAAAGCAAATCGTGAATACGCAAGAAGGCGTATCATAACAAAAGGGTGTGTTCTTGATACTGAACTAGGAAAAGCTAAAGTTACAAGTCGTCCTGGCCAAGATGGAATAGTTAACGCTGTACTAGTAGAGAAAAAGGAATAACTTCCCCATTTTTCGATCCATAACATAGAAAATAAACTGTGAAGAGTATGCTAAGAAAAAAACAATACTTTGTTCTATATCCTGAATACTTTGACAAAAGTCTAAAAAGGAAAGAAGGAAGGAAAGTGCCTAAAAATAAGGCTGTTGAAGAATCTAGCTTAGCAAAATTAACCTTCGCATGTAAGCATCTTAGTTTGGAGCATATAGTAGAAAAAGAAAAAAAATATTCAAAATCTTGGTGGAAAAGTGAAGGGAGAATATTAATTGTTTCATCTGGAGTACAAAGTAAAACTGAATTGATTCGAAGGGTAGCAAATATATCGAGGAAAATAAAGAAAGTAGAAAAACCAGAAGAGAAGAAAAAAGAAAAGAAAAAGGATAAAAAAGGGAAAAGGTAAGTGGGAGATAAAATTGCAATCATCACGAATAAAAAAACTAGGAAAACCGTTGCATAAAAGTGATTTAGGTCATTTTATCCTAAAAAACCCTGCAAAATTACCCAAAATAGGTTCTTATGTAGTTAATCAGGAATTGGAGAACATAGGGTTAGTCATCGACATCTTTGGACCAGTCGAAACTCCTTACATAAGTGTAAGAGTAAAGGAACAGTTTAAAGAAAAAATATCTCCAGATTCTGAATTATTCATCGTGGAAAAAAGAGTTTTAGCAAGTAAGTCAAATCAAAGAAGACAAATGGGTATGGGTAATAAAGACAAAGGTCGCAAAAAACAGCATGGAAGATGAAAGAAAGAAAAAGTAAATAGGCTGTTTTACAATTATTACTTCTCACTTCTTCTTTATGTTATTGTTTTAAAGATTCTAGAAATCCTGCCAACGCATAAATTGCTGTGCCTTTCCATAAAACAGTTTCATCTACATTAAATCTTGGATGGTGGTGGGGATAATGTATCCCTTTTTCTTCGTTTCTAGTACCTAATAGTATAAATGCTCCTTTTGTTTTATGAAGATAAAAAGCAAAATCTTCT
>CAZEQQ010000282.1:0-4218 GCA_964514425.1 uncultured archaeon | reverse complement strand
TGTGCTTGTACTCACTCCCCAGTGTTTTGCTGCTATTCCAATTCGTATGTACATGGCTCTTTGTTTTCTCGCTCCTTTTTAGTTTTCCCGTCTCTCCGTCAGTGAATACAACTTTAGCTAAGTTTTTCATCCTCAGTTGTTTACGGTAAAACTATGGATATAAAAAAGATAGAAAAAATGCTAAATAAAAATAAGTAAAAAACACTGACTAATAATTAATTTTTCTCGGATTTAAATAAAGGTCTGCTTCGCTCTCTCTGAGTTTCAAGTCAGAATTTTCTTTCTTAATTTTATGAATAGTTGCTCGAATAGTTTTCTTTATATTTTTGTAATATCGTAGAGTAGATGAGAAGAGAATCAAAGTGTTGTAAAATTCCTTCGTTTTAGATAGTTCTTTATCATAAATTTCAATATCATATCTGCCTCCTAGATTCATAAAACGTCCGTCAATGTATGCAACTTTCCCTTTTTTCATATCATAAACATACCAATCATCACCAAAAGTTAAACGCTTGTCATCAATGATAAAAGTTCGATGAATAGCAGATTTCTCATCAACTAAATCGAAAGCAAAGGTTTCCCCACGAAAACGGGGTTTATGAGGCATTTTACGAAGCTTTATAAGGTTCAATGTTCCTGAAATATTCAAGTTATATACCGGGCAGTTTTCATGTGTAGTATAGGATAATGTTACACTATCACCTTGAAGCATTTCAATACTGCCCTTCCAGTTGAATTTTTGAGAGAAGAGCTTCATAACAAAAAGTCTTTTACATGGATCTTTTTCTTTCCAAACATTTTCTCTAATACCTAATTTACCATACTTTTTATCATTAATTGTAACTTCTCCAATTAAATCCATATCTTTAGTCCATTGACGATTTTTCGCTCTTCGTTGATCATCTAATTTTATACCCCACTCATCTAAATGGAGTTTCGTTCTTCTTAAATCCACAATAATTTTAGAATAGACTACTCTCTTTTTACTTTGAATTTCTACAATTTCAATGTCGTCAGGCTCAATATCCCTCTCTTTCTGCCTTGTTGACCTGATACTCTTGATATCTCCTGAATCAACCTCTTCTGGAGATATTTCACCAATATCCATAGGACTATCATTACTATCGTTGCTAGACATTCTTAAACCTAAATATAACTGAACTCTAAATGATATAAACTTTTGTGAAACAATTAACATATATGGTACAATAAACAACTATTTTATAGCTTATTAGACTTTAAACATATTTCTAAAACGAGTGTAATTTAAGTGTGATAGAAAAAGAAGTTTTACTATATTTGAAAGGCAGTATCTTTATTAAGTCCTCTATTTAGTGATTCATAATACAAGTGAATAATACTGGTGAATCTGTGGAAAAAGGTATTAGTTTAAAATTAGGTCTTTCTTTCGACTTAATAATAGAAAGTGATGAACTGCTTCCTATTGAAAGTAAAAAGTATATGAAAGTTAACCCTCAAAAAAATAATGAATATAGATCTCTACCTTATCATTTTAAAACTATTAAGACTATAATTGAAGAAGAAGGATTTAAAGTACAAACTGAAATATTAGAAGCTATGTACTTCAATAAAGAGTATAAGGAAAAATTCATCTGTAAATTGAAACTACGAGATTATCAAGAGGAAGCACTAAAGCTCTTTAAAACACACAATAACACTGGAGTAGTGATACTTCCTACTGCTGCGGGAAAAACAATGGTTGCCTTAAAGGCTATCGAAAAAATTGGTGTAAAAACACTTGTAATAGTCCCCGTACTGGCTCTAGTAGACCAATGGACAGACAGAATCGCAAAGTATACCCATTTAAGAAGAGATATGATCGGAAAATTTGCTGATAATGATAAAGAGATAAAAGAAGTCACAGTAACTACTTATGCTAGTGCAAGATTAAACCTTAATATTTTAAGAAAGCATTTTGGTTTTATAATCTTTGATGAGTGTCACCATCTACCAGCACAAAAAACAAAAAAAATAGCAGAAGGTTTTCCCGCATTTTATAGATTAGGATTAACAGCTACTCCAAAACGAGATGAAAAAAATGAAGATGTCTTAACTCCCCTTATAGGACCAGAGATAAATGTGGCCAATTTAAGTACACTATCTCAAAAAGGATATGTAGCACAATTTGATATAAAAACAATACAAGTTCCTCTATCTGAAGTAGAACGAGAAAAGTATGAAGAACATATATCTGTCTATCAAAAATATCTTAAAGATAATAACATAAAAATTAGAAGCCCACAGGATTTTACACGTTACCTAATCTTCCAAGTGAATAAGAATCCTGAAGCGAAAAAGGCATTGACAGGACATAGAAAAGCAAGACGTCTTGTTTTCTCCTCAAAAGCAAAAATAGAGAAAATAGAAGAATTGCTAGAACAGCATAAAAATGAAAAAATTGTTCTTTTTTCAGAATTTAATGATATGGTACATGAGATTAGTAAAACGTTCTTAATCCCTGCAATTACACATGAAACCAAAACATTAGAAAGGCAACATATCTTAGAACAATTTAATAAAGGAAATTATTCTAAATTAGTAGTGGGGAAAATCTTAGATGAAGGATGGGATTGTGGTGACATAAATATAGGTGTAATTGTGAGTGGAACAGGACAAGCAAGACAATATATACAAAGATTAGGAAGAATATTAAGACCAAAACAAGAAAGAGCTGTCTTGTATGAGCTGATAACAGCTGAAAGTCTTGAAATAAAAACTGGAAAAAGAAGGAAAAAAACAGAAGTAATGGAATGATAAAATGAGATTTCAATTGACTGATCTGGAATATAAGTTAGAAGGGAAAGGAACAAAGACTCAACTAAAACCGTTTTATCTAAATGAAAACTATGAGCGTAATATAGAAGAATTTGTTCAATTAATCTCATCCTATGAAGGAAAAAGAAAAAAAGAACTGATAATTGAAGAATTAGTACATAGTTTACCCACAGAAAAAATAGCTAAAAGTTTATTTTCGTCATTACAACGTTATTTCTCTTATGAAGAACAAAGTGTAGTCGAATTGCTAAAACCTGAAGAAAAAGTAGAAGAACCAGTAATTGAAGTAAAAACTAAAACTTCAGTAAAAGACTTAGAGAGCTTTATAAAACAGAAAAATAAAAAAGTTGAGTATTCCATAAAACAATGGTCTCCTGAAAAATTAAGAAAAGAAATCTATGAACAAGTAAACAAAGACTATTGTGGATTCATAACAAAAAAACAACGAAAGATATTTTTAGAGTCTCTATCAAATAACCTCTCTATTCCAGTTGATAATGTTAATATTCTCATGTATAACGATCTTGATACAGAAAAAATATTGAGAAAAAAAAATGAATTTGATGTTCATGAATTAACAAAGTACTACAATTATGATGCTATCGACACTATTCTGTCTTATGCAATTTCAATAGTAATAGAAACCGAAAAATTGAGTGGCACTTTAGCAAAACAAATAGTCTATGTATCAAGAAAAAATTATGTCTTTACAGAGATTAAAAAAGAGAAAAATGGCTATAGATGTATAATTGAACCACCTTTAGAAGTATATAGAGATAAAAATGAATGGGGAAGAAATTTAGCAGAGGTCGCATTATTCATCCTAAGAAAATTAAAGCGAGATGATACAAGCTTTAAACTAAATTCTGTAATACAAATAAGAAAATCAAAATATCTGTTTACTTTGGATTCAATCTCTTTACCAATTTTACCCACGTTTAAGAGAAAAGATGACGAATCGTATAAATCTGACATAGATTCCAAAATTGAAGAGTTCTTTTCCAAATCATGGACAAAAATACAAGGATGGGAGGCAATTGCCGAACCTGAACCAATACTAATAGGAGAGAAAATGTTTATTCCTGACTTTAAATTGGTGAGGGGCGAACAAGAAGTATACTTGGAAATTGTTGGGTATTACACCACAAAATATATCACAAAAAAGAAGAAAAAAATGGAAGAATTAAAGAAGATATCCCTTCCCATTATGTATTTAGTAGATATTAACTTAAAAAATCACTTTTTCGACATGAGAGATGTAGATTTATTGTATTACGAAAAAGAAAGAATAGCGATAACTGAAGTTATCAAACTTTTAAACAAAAAATACTCGAATTTTACAGAACGTGTGTCCAACATCGCCGAAGAAGTTAAAAACATCTTAGATGACAAAAAAGAAACAACTTTCAGCCTTACCATAAC
>CAZEQQ010000281.1:0-4243 GCA_964514425.1 uncultured archaeon | reverse complement strand
TTCAGTTTATTTATTAGAACTAAACTTCTAGCACTAACAATTTTAGATTTGGCATTAAAATATACTTTTACTAGGAGTTGATTACCTAGATTAACTATAAACTCATCAATTGATGCTAATTGTTGAGTAAGTTGATCAAATTTAAGAAAGTCCGGTTGTTTACTTGATGTAAGTGCTTGTGAAAAGTTAGCTAATTCGTCAGCAAATTTAGTTAAGAGTTTGATAAATTCGTCTTCAGTGAACTCACCACCACCAGACAATAAAACTGATTCAAAGTGATGAGCTATTGTGCTAATTTGAGGGTAACCTGCAAGAGAGAATAGCCCTTTAAGACTGTGTAACGTTCTAAGTATGTCATCTTGTAATGCTATATCTTCAGGATTTTTGTGAAAAAGTTCAATACATTTTTCTAATTCTTCAACTCTTTGGTCTAATTCTTTAATCAATACATCTCTGAACTCGTCTGTTTCTGCTCTATCTTCTTTTTTCATTGTGGTCACCTTTCTCATTGCACGATTAAGCTAGAGCACTATTGACAGCTTTGATCAGTTCCTCTTGTTTGAAGGGTTTTATTACAAAGTCTTTCGCGCCTAATTTGACAGCTTGTCTAATCATTGGTTCATGTCCTAAGGCTGTTACAACAATTATAGAAACTTTGGGGTTTATTTTCATTAATTCTCTTATAGCTTCTAAACCGTTCAACTCAGGCATAACTACATCCATTGTCACCAAATCAGGATTATGTTGTTGAAAAGCTTCGATGGCTTCATTTCCGTTTCCAGCTTCAGCAACTATTTCATGTCCTAATTTTTTCAGTATTTTTTTAATCATCACTCTAAGATAGAGCGAGTCATCAACTATTAATACATTTGCCATATTACTCACCTTTTGTTTTATTCAATTGTTTCATTTTTTCACTCAATTTTTCTTTTTTTTCTATGTAATGGAAAAAATCATTTTCCATCACAAATATAGGAACATCAATGGTTTTTGTGGTAAAGCAGTGTTTAGAGAAAATGTAGTCTTTCTTGAAAAGATCTAAATCTTGAATTTCTTCAAAATCATCTTTATAGGTAGGGAAAACGCCTGAGATATGATGTGTAGGGATAGCGTAGACTGTATCATCTATTGTGCTTTTTAACACTAAAAATAACGTTTTTTCGTGTATATTATCGTTTTTTCTATCCTCTTCTGAAGGGATTTGGGAAAATAAGGTTTTTTCTAGGTTAATTATAGGGATAATTTGGTTACCATATGTAATAGTTCCTAATATTAATGAATCTTCATGTTCTTCACTTTGGAGGGATAGATTATTTTTTGAATCAATTACAGATGCGATAAGTAGAGGATCAATACCAAAATAGCTTTTATATAGATTAAACACCAAATAAGTAACTCTTTCTCTTCCTTCTTCTGCAAATAGGAGGAGTTCGACTTCTTTTTGTTTTTCTCTATAATCTGCTAAAAGGGTCTTTTCTTCATCACTTAACATAGCTTCTACTTCACTATGGTCTAGGAAATGCCCATATTCATTTGTAACAGTACTGAATAATCGTTCGAATAGGTTTTGTGGGTTTATTAGAGTACCTACTAATGAAGAAAAGGCAAAATAACCATCATAAAGATTATCAAATACATCGGGTTTTAAAATTCGTTCTTTTTGTAGAATGGTTAGATCTTGCTCTGTAACTTTAGCGATTATATCCTCAACGCCTACTCCAATTTCTTTTGCTGTAAATGGATCTTCCAATGTTAGAACATACTTATATTTGAAATTTTTCTCTTTCTTACTTTCATCATTGCCAAATAGAAGTTCTGTAAATTCAATAACAAAATGGTATAAACTATGTAACCCAATACCAATAATTGATGGTGTATTATAGTTTTTTTGTAGAATTAATTCATCTCTGGCGCTACTGATTGATTTTATTAATAGTGTATCAATAATAAAGTGATGTCCTCCACACTTAATTAGTAAACCTTCAAAGGACTCTGATAATTGAGAATAAATAGCATTTTGATCTATGACTTCAATATTCTCGAAAAAGATTGAAGTAGAGTAAGCATTTACTATTTTTTCTGTATTTAGATGGTTATAATAAATCCATTTAGTGTTAAGAATTAAGACAAGGTTCTCTTTGTCTATAAAACATCCTGAAAAGATATAATCTTTTTTATTGATAGTCTTTATAATATCAGATACTTTGACTTTTACCCAATGTTGGATATTGTCTATTAACAATGCAAAAATTTGTCCATCAATATTTAAGATGACAATTTTTTCAGATTGCCCTGTATTACTTGGTGCAAGTTTATCATACTGAGGGTATAAAATTTTGTTTAGATTAATTACGCTAAGAACATTACCTCTATAATTTATGGCTCCTATTAATGAAGGAACACTTTCAGGAGTTTCTTTAATCTTAACTTTATTTTTATCATAAATTTCTTCAATCATTATATCTCTGATAAAGATTGTTGCATCATTTTGAGCATTGAAAACTATTCCAGAAACAGTTTGTTCTTCTTCTTCCACTTCGCTTATTTGTTTGAGCGCATAGTTTCCAGTTGTAGAATATGAACTAATAACATCTTGTTCTTTACTATATTCAATATTATATGAACTAATATTCTCGGGTAATTCAAATGCAAGGTCAATATAGTTGTTGCTACTTGTAAAATCGCTCTTTATGATGTGTATTTGTTTTATTATCTCAAGGAATAGGTTTTTTATATTTAAACAAGCTATTATTTCTCCGTTATGAATAAATATTTCCTTGAAGTAGAACATTTCTTCTAACTTTATACAATTTTCTAAGTTAATTTCAGCCACTTTATTAACTATACTTCCTATATTCTTGATCTTTAATACAACTGAATCATTATCATAGTTGATTATAACATAAATAAAATTCTCATTCTCATCATCATTAAAGGTTTGATTGATCTCTCCTTGATTGTAAAAGAATAACTCTAAATCAATTACAGGTAAAATTTGATCACTTAAAGAAACCATTCCAATGAAGTAATTAGGAGTATTAGGAGTTTTTACTGGACTTATTGAAGCTAATATTTCTTTAACATCAACTGTTCGAAAGGCCATAAGATTTTTTCCTATAGAAAAATAAAGATAACCATCTTGTTCATCTAATTGAAGAAAATCCAAAGATGAGCTTAAAGACAGATCAGTATCTTTTGTTTCAAAATAAACTAAATCATTACTATAGGTAGAATCTTTTTCATAATTAAAAGGGGCTGCAATGACAAAGGAGTATTTAATCAGCTCTGGTATATTTAGCAATAAAGCAATTTTATCGTTTTTGAGATGCACTCCATTCAATAAACCTTCAACAACTTCTTCTCCTCGAATAGTTGAAGCATAGTCAATATCTTTATCTTTAATATCTAAAACTTCTAAAATTTGCTCGATAATAAAAGCATAAAAAGCATTATTGTGCTCTATGATGAGCATATTATTGTAATCATCAATTCCTTGGTCTTCTGATTCTGAGGTAGATGGATAAAGGATATTTCTTAAATTAAAAACAGGGATAACATTTCCTCTATAACTAATATTTCCATAAAGTATTTTTGATGAATTAGGCAAAGAATCAATTTTGGGAATATTAAGAATCTCATTAACATAGGTATTAGATATCAAAAAGTAATTATCTTTTACTATAACTTTTGTGTAAGATTCATGATCAACAACAATTTCTTGTTCTTTATACCTTAAAGATTCTATTGACCTTGACACCGTTGCTTTCTCTAATAGCTCATTTAATAGAGTAATGTTAAGTTCATCTTTGTTTCTTAAAATAGCAGAAACATCTGTATAAAATAAAGATTGATTAGCTGCAATAAATTTTTCGTGAACTTCTTCTGATTCTAATCCTATTATCGCTCCGATCATATCTAAATCTAAACACAATACTACGTGATCTTTAAATATAAAGGCATTTTTGAAGAAGTTGTCAAATTTGTCAGGAGTATGTCTAATGTTAGGTAAAAGTTGAAACTCATTAAAATCAAATTGTCCAAATATATTTTCGACTTTTATAACAGACAAAACATCAAAGTGTTCAACTACTAAATAATAATAGCTAACAGGTTGAGAGCTATTATTTTCTGTATTATGAACGAAAAATCGGGATAAATCTATTATAGGCAAAATTTCTCCTCTATAAGAAAAAGAACCTACGATATACTCCAAAGTATTTGGAGTTTGTGTAACAGTAACATC
>CAZEQQ010000280.1:1367-4249 GCA_964514425.1 uncultured archaeon | reverse complement strand
AAAAGAAGTTGAAGAATTTTTTAGTTAATGTCCATAAAAAGTGATCAAGATAAGTAATATCAAGAACAAAACCGATACCTATCAGTGTTAAACCCCAATATACATATGGTGTGCTTCCAAATATTTCTTCAGGGAGAAAGGCTCTAGCTAAAGAAGTTAAAACCAGAAGGAAACCAAAAACCATACAGAATAAACCCAATTGAGTAGTTTTTTCGGTTTTAAAATTTAAATCCATAATTTTTCCCGCTAAATAGAAAAGTAATATAATTGATGTTGCTATTAGAGCTGTCAACAAAGTAGGTAATAACAGGTCAGGAAAAGTTATAGAGAGATATTGTGCTAGTAGTTGGATGGTAATTAATCCGAGAGCAATGAGGATAAAGAGATAATAAGATCCATTTAAAATGTAACTCACAATAGTTCTTTTTTCTTGTACTTCCATAGGAAGCATTTTTCTTTGTCCTATATAAATTATGACAATTAGTATTGGAAAATTATATTAGTAAGAAAACGATTCTATTTTTATGACTGCTTATAACAACAAAAAATTACTTATAATCTATCTTTTTATTTTATTTTTCTTAATTTTACTGACAATTTTCTTTATTGTTAGTAGATTTATTCCTGATAATTTCATTATGGAATTCTTTGATGACTTTGCTGGAAAAGAAGGAGCTTATGTGAGTTTCTTAGACAGATATATAATCCCGTTAATTCTTTATTTAGGTTTAGCACTGGTCTTATTATGGATCCTTTCCTCATTTCTAAAAGCTTTGAAGAAAAACTTTTCTGAATCTGTCGTTAATACCTTAAATGTTATAGGAAGGATGATAATCATACCTTTTTGTGTTATTGCTTATTTGAACAATTTTCCTACTTTTCAAGGAACATTAATCGGTATAGCAGCTATAGTAGGTGCTGCAATAGGTTTTGCTTCAACTAATACGATTGGAAATCTTTTAGCTGGTCTTTACATGTTAATTACTCGTCCATTTATAATAGGAGATTACATCATAATAGGAGGATTAGATATAGAAGGAGTGGTAACAGAGATTAGCATTAATTATACAACAATAGAAAAAAGTGATGGAGCGGAGGGTATCTTACCTAATATAACTCTCTTAAACAGACCAATAACTAACATAAAACATGAGATTCAACAAAAGAGCGATCAAGGTGATTATGCTTTTATCACTAAATTACATACTACTATAACGAGAAAGAATATTAAAAATTTCTATGTTTATCCTTTAAGATGGTCAAGTAATACAGATGAAAAAGGAGAAGGTGTAGAAGAAGCTATCACAAAAACTGCAGAACAATTAAAGAGTAAATTAGCCGGAGAAGTGTATTGGTTCATTACACGAAGAGAAAGGTGGAATAGAAACTATCAGATCAATCTTCCAGTCGAAAATTCGAAAACCCTTCTAACTTTGATTGGGGAGTTTCAAAATGTATTAGAGAAAAATTATGAAAAATTAAGGAAACCAATTTAATGATTGAGTGTTTCGTAAAAAAACATCACTCTTTTTTTACACCTCTTTCTTTCATAAAAGTGATTAAATTATGTAAGGCGGGTATATTTTTTAAAAAAATCACTAGAATATGTAGAGTACGTCTGTAATTAGCCCTTAAATAAATATTATAAAAATTTTCAACCTTATATAATTATCTTTATAGGTAAGTAAATGCAAGTATAGCTAATATGAAGGTTAAAATATTTTTTTTAGTAATTATGCTATTATTATTAGCATATCCCTCTAACTCTACAAATGTTTCAACCTTTGTAGAGTCTGCGAATGAAAAAAGTTTTGATACAAACTTGAAGAATTCTGAAGAAGTGAAAGAAGAGGTTGTTCTAAATACAATTTCACATGAAAAAACAATAGAAAGTGTTTTCAAATCATATAGAGAAAATTTAGATTCTAAATCTAGCTTACAGTCTTTTACCCCACATGATCCTATAAAAATTACAAATGATGCAAATTTTACTGATTATGGCTTTACTGGTCTAGGCACTCAAATAAATCCTTACAGGATAGAAGGATATAACATTTCAACGCAAACAGATGTTGCAATTTATGTTGCTCACACAACTAAGTATTTTGTCATAAAAGATTGTCTCATTATGGGAAATAATGCTTACAACGAAAGAGGAATACTTCTTGATAATGTAACCGATGAAACAGCAATAATCACTGATAATATTATACAACAAAAATGGGGTGGAATAGAAATAAATGGTTCTAATTCTGTTTCAATTGTTAATAATATGTTCTATAACTGTAAAGCAGCAAGCATAAGATTCGCATTTTCTGAACTTGTAACTATTTATAATAATACTCACATAAAAAGTGAAGAAATTGAGAGATACTCAATATATGGTTGGTATTCTAATTATGTTAACATAAGCCATAACATCATACTCACTGAGCCTTACAACTCATCAACAGATAATGAGGAAATTTTTCTTTATTGGTGCTTCTATGCCAATGTTAATAATAATTGGATTCAGAATACCATGTATGGTATAATTCTAGCAGGTTCTTGTTATTCGACTGTTAAGGATAACACCTTAGTAAACAATGGTTTAGGGATTCTTCTATCCGGTATGAATGGGTCTAGTTTTTCAGATGTTAGAAATAATTTCATTATAAATAATACGAGAGGTATTTCTCTACTCGATAATCATTACTCAATTGTTGATTCTAATACTATCACAGGTAATATTACTGAAGGTATTTATATACATGGAACGAAATTTGCTAATATAACGAATAATTTCATTAAGAGAGAATACAATGGAGAACTTTATTTTACTACTCAAGGGTTTTATATCTATAATTCTGAAAGTAATTTTGTTTATAATAACACAATAACAA
>CAZEQQ010000280.1:0-1357 GCA_964514425.1 uncultured archaeon | reverse complement strand
CAAATAATTTTAGATTTGGAATACTTTTAGAAGGATCTCATAGTAATGCAGTAGAGGCAAACAATATAAAGAATAATGCTATAGGTATTTGTTTGAAGAGTTCAAATTATAATGTTTTTACCCATAATAACTTAGAACAAAATAGGGCACATGGATTTGAAATATATACTGGAACCAATAATGAAATTTATCTTAACAATTTTATTGAAAACTATGATTTATCAGCTTGGCCTCAAGGATGGACTTATAATTCCCAAGCTGTGGATTCAGGATTAGGAAACTTGTGGTATAGTATAAGTTCAAGCACTGGAAATTATTGGTCAAATTATTGGTATATAGAAAGTCACTATGCTATAGATGGAGATTCTAATTCTTCTGATCTCTTCCCAAGTGGTAGAAATGATACTATTAGTCCAGTTATTGTGGAGGTTACATATTCTCCAGTATCACCTACTTTTGAAGAGGATATCACTATATCTGCTAATGCTTATGATAATGCGGGTATTTTACGCGTCGAAGTTCATTACCGCTTAGGAGATGGAGAAATCCAAATAGAAGAATTAAATCTTTTTCATTATTCAGGGATTGTAGGTTATTTCGATATTGAAATTGGACCATTTGCGAAAAATGCTACTATTAATTTTTCAATTGTAGTTGAAGATTATTTTGAAAATAGTGTTGAAAGTGAGATGTATACATTCACTATTCAAACTGATGAAGAAGAAGTTACCGTTAATTTTTCCAACTTTCTTGTTATTTCAGTTGCTTTGGCTACCTTTACTACTTTCCAAACTTATCAAAAACTTAAAAGAAGGACATAAAAACCTTCTTTTTTCTTTTTATTCGGATTTTATTCCTATTTTATTACCTTCTGAATCTAAGAAATAGAATTCAGAGAATCCGTTAGGAATGTGATAAATATCACTGGTAAGAAAGCCCTGTTTTTCTAAAAACTTTTGTGTTTCAGATAAGTTTTCAACGAAGAACGCGATGTAAGAAGACCCAGGAGTTATCTCTTCATCTTTCTTAATTAAACTCAATCTTGTTGTTGTTCCAGGTAACTCTAAAAAGACAATTTCGTTTTTTAAATCACTGTCTTCAGATACACTAAAATTAAAGATAGTTTCGTAAAACTTTATCGCTCTATCAATATCTGTTACTTCAATCTCCAACAGGATTTTTATGGGATTTTTCAATTTTATAGAACTCATTGCTATTCTTCCTTATATTCAAAAATTTCAGAAGATTTAAAGCTTTTTGCTTTGGCTAATAATTTTAAAAAGCAAAAAAAACAAATTTCATCAAATATTGGCGCTTGTTTCACAAAATGAAACATATGTTCCAAAGAAGCTATTTA
>CAZEQQ010000279.1:0-4264 GCA_964514425.1 uncultured archaeon | reverse complement strand
AACAATGGAGTAATGTAGATTTGCCGACCCCCGATTTCCCTCGGACAACTACCTTTTCGCCTTTATTGATGGTCATGTTAATTCCTGGGAGGGCAACAGTCTCAACATTGCCTTTATATACATGGAGTAGTCCGAGTATTTGGATAATGTGTTCTTTTTTAATTGATTGTTCTGTTTTATTCATGATTTAACACCTGTGTGAAAGGAAAAGTTTTCTCTTTTAGAGCAAAAAGCGAATAGAAGAGAAAAGATAGCCCTATAGAGATTATTGTTATGAAAAGATAAAGCCAAGATGAAGGTACATAGGGCATAAGAAAAATGCTTTGCATCACTAGCCAAAGCAAAAGCTGAATAATATATGTAAAAAGAAATGTAAAAGCAAGATGTAGAAGAAGAAGAGATGCTAGAAAAGTAAAAGTGGAATATCGTGATGTAGCAATTCTTAAACCACGAAGCTCAAGAAATTTGAAATAAGATTTGAACTTTGAATACATATAAATCAGAAATGATAACGTTAGAATAGGTAGTAAAGAAAGAAGAAAATACAAAGGAAGAGTCAAATCCCTAAGGATAGAGATAAGTGGAGAATCATTGTCAAAAACATAAGAATAGTTATTTTCATCATAAAATGTATAAGCTATTCTATTAACAGATAATGTCTCAGTAATGGAAGTAAGAATATCCTCATCAGAAACATCGATACTAAGTATAGCCTGCATCAAGCCATCCGCAAATAAATCTGCAAACTCAGAGTTGTTGGAATAAGCTGAAATAAAGTAAGAATGCCCTCTTATAAAATTACTGAAAAAAGGGAGATACTTTGAAGTGTCGAGAAGAATTCGTTCTTCAATAACAGAATAGTTTTTACTTCTATCAGTATATTCTAAACTAAAAACCTCCTGTCGTTTAAGGTACAGTCTTCTACTAGTTGCTTCATCAGTAATAGTAAAAGCAGTAGAGGAGTCTAGCAAAGTAAAAAGCTCCTCATTGGAATGACTACGAAAAGATTCCCGAAGGAAGGTTACACTATTATAGAAGGAAAGGGGAGAACCCAAAAGAAAAATACTAGAATACAAGTTTCTATCAAAATATGCATAATTAGGGAGATGATAGATAAGACAATAATTGGAAGTATTGTAATGATTTTCAAGAATACTGACATCACGAGCATCGTTAAGAACAAGAGTAAAATCGTAAAGATTAATGCTTTCTTGTTTCTGTGATTCATAAACATTAAACTCTTTATAGGTAGAAAAGAAGAACAATGAAAGAAAGAAAACCATAAAAAGAATAGACCAAAAATTTCTGAAGTCCCTATACGAAAGAGTAAAAGATTGTAAAAAGAACTTGTTTATTTGTTGATTCTTATGGTACAAGCGGTAAAAACAAGGGTGAATATGAACACGAATCAATTTAGGGATGTAACGTGCAGAAATAGTGAAAAGAAATAATGAAGTGGTTAAGAAAAGAAGAGTAAAAAGCATTTGATGATGTTTGGCTTCGATAAAAGTAAATATGATAAGAACTCCTAATAAGAGAAAAGCGAGAAGAATAGTTAGTATTCTTGTAATGTAATGGGTTAGTGTAGAAGAAGAAATTGTTCTCTCTTTTGGTGATCCATAGATCAGTGTTTTACGAAAAGCAAGAACTCTGAACTCAAAAATGAAAGTAATACTGACATTTAGTGCTAAAATATAGCCTATGATGAGATAGAAATAACTCCAAGTATAAAAACCAAAAACTAAAGATAAAGAAAAAAGGATAAAAAACGCAAGGATAAAAGAAAGAAAAAGAAGCATGAAATGCAAAAGAAGGAGTGAAAAGAAAATGTTATTGAGTTTTGCACCTTTGATAATCATAAAATTTATCGTCTCTTTTAAGCTAAAAGCTTGCTGTTTAAGATAAAAATAAAACATTGTTAAGAAAAAACTCGAAAGAATAATGAACATTGAAAAGGAACTTAAAAAGGAAGAGAGATAACTTTGATTTAAAAGAAGAAGTTCGTCTATAAAAAAACTAGTCGTTACTATATAAATTCCCGAATAACCACTATGATAGGCATAATAGGCACTAAAAATAGTAGAACTGTAATCTCTCATCCATTCTTCATAAGCTTTCAATACGTAGTTAGGTAAAGAATTGATGTAAGATAGTTTATCTAGCCATAGAAAATGGTAGTGGGAAGTAAATGAAGAACCCGAAGTCATGTGTTCTATTAACTCACTTTCTCCAAGAGAAAGAAGTGAGAAAAAATAATCTGTAGAAAATAACACGACAGGAGACATATATGAACTATTATGATCGTCAGAGTGATGAAAAGAATCAAAGTCAATGTATTCATCAAATAAGGAACTAGTGGTGTTCAGAAAAAGTTGAAGCTCATTAGGTAAAAGTATATCCGTTACCTCTAAATAGAGAGGAATTTCGATAGGAAGAAATTCGATGGAAATAAGAGAGGTATTATCAACATATGATGAAGAAATAAAATAAATTCGGTCTGAAGAGGTAGAACCAACAATATTAGCCAATAAATTTGAACTGCACGCCAAATAAATAACATCTGATATAAAACTTTCATTAGTATCTGTAATAAAACTGAATAAGGAAAGGTTTTCAGCAATAGAAGTAGAAAAAAGGGTGGACGAGGGATTGATGATAAAAAAAGAATTTGCAGAAGAAAATGATTGCTGAAGTTGTGGAGAAATAAAGGAGAAAGTTGTATAGGGTTCAGTAATAGTTATTTGCAAATCAGAAGGAGTATCCTTATAAAAAAGTTCATTCCAGTCATCATGGTAAGAGTTGATATAAAAAATAAAGGAAGAAAATGAAAGAAGAAAAATGGTTAAGAGAAGAAAAATCTCTAAATACAAGACTCTTTTTTGTCCTTTTACCATTATTCTACTAAATGTGAGAATCAAGATAATTCCTCCATAAGTCGCCTCTTTGAGAGTTCAGAGAGAGAAAGAATAGTAGGATGTTTACGTATTTGAAAATAATGATGAATAGCACTACCACTACCAAGAAGGAAAAGAAGAGAAAAAGAAATAGACATGAATGTAGAAAAATATGGCGTAAAAGTAAAAACAATAGGAATAATATAGTTTGTGGGCTGACTAACTAAAAGGAAAAGTTTAGTAATACCAAAAGCAACAAGAATACCAAAAAATTGTAGAGATAAAATCATTAGTAGAACAGCACAAGAAGATAAAATAATCCCTACTTTGATAGTTAATCCTTTAGCATAAAGGAGTGATAAATGAGCGTAAATCTCATCTAGATTCTGTTTACAAAATAGAACAACATACATACTAACAAATAGCCCTCCAAAGATAAGAACAAAGAAATAAATCATTGACATAACCTGAGCATCGTAAAGGTAAATCCTATCATATAGCATAGTAGAACCGAAATCAATGATTTCAATCCCTATTTGGTATTTCTTTTGGAGCAATGTTACATGCTCATGGAATTCCTCTACTGTTACACCATCAGCTAAACGAATATGGCTATAAACGCTGTGCCACCCTTTTTCGGGCCTGAAACCATCCCCTGTAGATAAGAGAATGTTTCTAATATTATCAGTAAACCCATTTAGCCAAGAGAAGAAAGGCATAAAATAAAAGATGTCTACGACACTAATATTACGATAGTAAGGGTTTTGATAACGACCTAATTCTAGAGAATAGTTTTGCCCACTTTTCATTTGTGTTAAATCTGCAAAAGTTTTATCTATAATACAACTAATGTTAGACTGTAAAAGTTCTTCAAGAGGAAAAGAAAGATGACTAGCTCCTTTATAATAGGAATTCAACTGTTCAATTGAGGCTAAGCGCTGTAGATTAGTGCTATTAATGTAAAAATAGTTGATTGCATGGTTTCGTATCACTACCCCATCTTTTTCAAGTTCAAGTGTATAAAATTGCAAAATACTATGAAAAATGTCTATCCTCTCCTGAATTAAATTTGATGAAAAATAATTTACATAATTTAGATCATTATAATCTGTTACTACAGTAACATCATACAATTGATTGATTGAAGGCGTAGTAGTTTGAAACTTGTTTATAGAATCAATAGATAGTAAAGGAACAGTAACGAGGATAGAAAAGAAAACTATTGTCCAACCTTGTGCAGTATTCTTTTTCAGTGAATCAGAAAGGGGAAAACGAAGATAATTTTTCAATCGTATGGGATAAGTGACGACTTTTCCGATCCCTACGCCCAGAAATGGTAAGTAGTTACGCATAAAAAGATAAAGGAAGAA
>CAZEQQ010000278.1:0-4272 GCA_964514425.1 uncultured archaeon | reverse complement strand
CTACTTTTGTTCATAGAATTTTAACGGGAGAATTTTCTTCTCCTACACCAACAATGGGTGTTCAATATGAAAAATTAGAAGTAAGTGATGTTCATTTTGATATTTTTGATTTAGGGGGACATGCTTCTTTTCGTGAAACTATTTGGGAAACATATATTAAACTTGCTTACGGAATAGTCTTTATTATTGATTCAGCAAACGATGCCTCACTTCCCGAAGTGAAAGAAGTTTTTTGGAATGTTGTCAATTCTAAAGATACGGGCGACGAATTCCTTATTCTTTTCCTCTGTAATAAAGCAGATTTGAATACGAGTATGGAATTGGAGCATATAATTAACTATATTGAGTTATACAAATTAGCTGAAAGAAATAATGTTTCTTTTCAATTCTTTAAAATTAGCCTGAAAAGTGGATATAACTTTGAATCTGCGATAAAATGGCTTAGAAATCAAACAGTAAAACTAACAGCAAAAAGAAAAATAAATCCTCTAATGTTTATTGTCTCTGATAAACAAGGTTACCCTATTATTGAACTAAATACAAAAGAGATTTCAAGTGATAGCACACTTTTGTCAGGCTTTATGTCCGCCCTTAATTCTTTTAGCGAACAAGTATTTGGTAAAAAAGGAGTATTACAATATATTATCTCTGGGAACCATAAATACGTTATTTCAGCAGAAGATAATTATATCTACTCTTTAGTTTTGAAAAATGAGGATAGTCAAGAAGAGGCAAGAAGATTGATAGGAATAATAAATTCTCATCTTGGAACAGATGGAAAAGATCCTTCAATAATTGAATTTATCACAAAAGTTTTCCAAATATCTGAAGAAGATTACTTAATAAGAACAATTTACAAATGAGAAAAAATCACATACTATTCAGTAAATTGAAAAAAAGCCTGAATTGGCGTTAATTCATTAATTTCATAACTTTTTTGTTTGTTAATGGTTGAAACAAGAAAAAATAAAAAGAGCATGACTTTCTACATTTGAGTAGTAATGACAGAGCATTTCTTTAATCCCAACTCTATAGCTATCATTGGGGCAACAGCTGACCCTAAAAAATTTGGAAACGCTGTAACAGTGAACTTATTAGAAAATCCAAGCCCTGAATACAAATTGTTCCCCGTCAATCCTAAAGGTGAGATGATCGCGAATAAGCAAGCTTACACGTCCATATTGAATATAGAAGAAGAAGTAGATTTAGCTATCATTCTTGTTCCTGCCAAAGCAGTTGAAATAGTTGTTGATGAATGTATCCAAAAGAAAGTTAAACGAATTGTTATAGTAACTGCAGGATTCGGTGAAATAGACGAACAAGGAAAAGAAGTAGAAAAAAGGATCATTGAAAAATGCAGAAGTAACTCGATCAGAGTAATAGGACCAAATTGTGTCGGTATACAAAATGTAGAGAAGAATATGAATGCATCATTCATTAAAACACCAAGAAAGGGTAATATTAGTATGGTTACACAATCTGGTTCTGTTGGAGCTATTGTTCTTTACGAACTTGAATGGCAAGGATTAGGTTTTGCAAAGTTCGCGAATTTGGGGAATATGGCAGACATGACACTTACTGATATTCTTGATTATTTTAAAGAAGATCAGAAAAGTGAAGTCATAACCGTTTATCTTGAAAATGTAAAAGATGGAAGAGAATTTTATGACTCGTTAAAAGAAGTGGCAGAAAAAAAACCGACTATTGTTCTGAAAGGGGGAAGAACATCGACTGGTATGAAAGCTGCTAGTAGTCATACAGGTTCAATAGCTACAAATTATTCATCATTAAGAACAGCAGTAAAACAAGCTGGAGCTTTTATGTGTGAAAATATTCCCGATTATATCACTGCAATCAAAACATTTTCATTATTACCTATACCTACAGGAAATAAAATTGCTGTATCTACAAATAGCGGTGGTAGTTCTGTTATGTTTAGCGACTATGCTGATGAATTTGACTTAGAATTAGCAGAGTTTACTGAAGATTTTAAACAAAAAATAGAACCTCATATTATACCATTAGTAAAAAAGGTCAATCCACTAGATCTCATAGCAGGTGCAAATGGTGAAGCATACTATCAAATAACAAAAATAATGCTAGAAGACCCAAACATAGATATTGTAGTTCCATGTTGTGTTGTTCCAACATTCTTAGGAATGACAATAGGAGAACATTATGCGGGTATTATTCGTGCATGGAACGAAACAGGAAGACAAAAACCCATAATTCCTCTTTTCAGTTCCGGTGAATTACTTGAGGAAGCTAAAAAAATAGCTGAAAAGGAAAGAGCACCACTATTTTATAATCCTAGAGAAGCTGCATATGCAATACGGATACTATTAGATAGGAAAAAAATAACAGAAAAATGATTCTAAAGCAAAATAGATAGTAAAGACCGTCCATTCCTTTTTATCATTTACACCCTAATTTCCACCATGGTGGAAGTATTTCGGAAAGAATAATGTTCAAAAAACAGTAACTAGAGAACTTTTTATATCATTTTTCTTTTTGACTTCCTAAAAAGTTAAATAATATTGTTTGATTCTTAACATAAAACGCTGAGTGGTTATATGAAACGAATTTTAGTCACTGGTTCGACAGGTCAAATAGGCGTAGAGTTATTGCCTACATTGATGAATAAATATGGAAAAGAAAATGTTATTGCAACAGCGAGACGAAAAATGCCAGAAGCTTTTAAGAAGATGGATGTTCACTATAAACGTTTAGATGTTTTAGATATGGAACATCTCCTTAACATGTTAGTCGATTATGATATTGATATCATTATTCATAATGCTTCTGTTCTTTCTGCTGTAGGTGAAAGGAACCCTCAACTAGCCCATGATATTAATTTTAAAGGGTTTTTCAATGTTTTAGAAGCAACAAAGCAATTAAATCTCGAACAATTAAATGCTCCTAGTTCTATAGCTGCATTCGGTCCTAGTACTCCAAAAGAAAACACTCCAAATGATGTTATAATGAGACCTACAACCATCTATGGTATTAGTAAGGTTTACATTGAATTAATGGGTGAGTATTACGCGTCCAAATTTGGAGTGGATTTCCGTTCACTTCGTTATCCTGGAGTTATAAGTTCTGAAGCTGAACCTGGTGGTGGTACGACAGATTATGCTATTTGGATTTTCTATGAAGCTCTTAAAGCTAAAAAATACACAAGTTTTTTGGATGCCAATACCTATTTACCTATGATGTATATGCCTGATTGTTTGAAATGTACAATAGACTTGATCGATGCTCCACAAGACAAACTTATTCACCGTTCCTATAATGTTACTTCTATGAGTTTTAGTCCTGCTGAATTAGCTACAGAAATAAAGAAACATATCTCAGACTTTGAAATTAGTTATGAACCGGATTTTAGACAAAAAATAGCTGAATCATGGCCTCAATCTATCGACGATAGCGCAGCACGAGAGGAGTGGGGATGGTCGCACGATTATGATCTTGCTGCTATGACAAAAGATATGCTAGAAAAGCTAAGTGAAAAGCTTAAGGTTTCTTACTAGTTCTATGAACTGAAATGGAATGAATACTTTTCTTTCTCTTTTTTCCAATTTCAGCAAAAATGTAAAGTTTTATAATGTTCTTTCTCTTTCCAGAAAATGAAAGAAAATGCGAGAAGGTATAACTTTTGATGATGTTTTATTAGTGCCTAAGCGTTCTAGTGTTAGGTCTAGAAGTGATATTAACACTGCATCTTTATTAAGTAGAAATATCAAATTACACATTCCTATAGTTTCAAGCAATATGGATACTGTAACTGAACATGCTATGGCCATAGTAATGGCACAACAAGGAGGAATAGGGATTATTCATAGATTTATGTCGATAAAAGACCAAGTAGAAGAAGTGATGAAAGTAAAAAGGTCTGAAATGATAAGAATTGACAATCCTTATTGTTTACACTCTACCCACAACTTATCTGAAGCTAAGGAATTTATGCAGAGGAAAGGAATATCGGGTATTCTTATTACTGATGAAGAAGGGAAACTTCAGGGCATCCTAACTAATAGAGATATAAAGTTTGAAGAAAATGAAACTACTTTAATTTCCGAATTAATGTCTACTGAATTGATTACCGCTTCTCCAGATATAGAAATCGAAGAAGCTAAGGAGATTTTAAAGAAAAACAGAATAGAAAAACTTCCTTTAGTTGATGAAAGAGGGTCTGTGAAGGGTCTCATTACAGCTACAGACATAATTAAAATGAAAAACCTCCCTTACGCGTCCAAAGATTCCAAAGGAAGA
>CAZEQQ010000277.1:0-4278 GCA_964514425.1 uncultured archaeon | reverse complement strand
ACCTTTACCCGCAGCAGTAGCTGCACAATGAGTACCATGTTCACCTTTATCGCTAGGGTTTACATATTTAGAAGAGGGATTATCATATACTGCTCCAGCAAAATCTTCCCAATAGACAATATTAAAGTTTGCATCAGTGTGTGTATCATCAATACCGGTGTCTAAAATTGCTATTGCAGTATTAGGGTCTCCAGTGTAACCATAGCCTAAAGAAGGTTGCCAAAGGTCTCTAATGCCGGTGGTTATTGTAATATTATAGAGTAAAGCAGAAGCGAGAGCTATTTCTTCAATATAGCTTATTTCAGCGATGTTAGACAGTTTGAGTAAATCAGAAGCTTTTCCTTGAGCATATACAGAATGAATGACGCTATATTGGTTTAAAACGTCTATTCCCATACTATTCAAGAAAGTTATGTATTCATCGTCTACTGGTTGATCAAAGGATATTATCGCTTTATGTGTTTGGTCAAAGTTAGTTTTGAGAATCTGTTCAAATTTATCGTTTATTTTATTTTTATTAATATCATAATCACTATAAGCTAGTACTGTTTTATAGTCATCATGAATTATGTTTCTTTTACTTTGTTCAAAAAAGACCTCATTTAAAGAATGTTTGTCGCTTGAAGGAGAAGACAAAACTGTTCCAAAAGAGAGAACGCCAGTAAAACATAATAGTAAGACAAATAAACATGTCATTTTTTTTGTTAATTGCATAAAAGTTCGACCTCTTATATCTAATATACAATTCGGACAATATACTATTTATAGTTACTGTTAAGGAAAGCATAAAAAGGAAGAAAATTGTTTAACTAACCATTAGTAGAAATTTACTTTTATTTCTTGAATTATTTGAAAGAACATAAAAAGGGAAAGAACAACTTTCTCATATGCAAGTTGAAGAGATTCTAAATTACTTTAAAAAAAGTAAGGATTTAAAAGCAATAGAAGGAATGAAGAAAGTAGGAATTAACCCCGATTTCTCTTTTGGTATAAGAATTCCTAATTTAAGAGCGTTAGCAAAAAAAATTGGTGTAAATCATTTTTTGGCAGTAAAACTATGGACTTTTGGATATAGAGAAACTATGATTTTAGCAAGTATGATAGCGGATCCTAAAAGAATATCAGAAGAAGAGATTCAAGATATATTGAACTCTCCTAATTATAATTATTGGGAAGTTGTTGACCAAACTGTAATGAATCTCTTTTATCGCCTCTCTACTATTTCTGAAAAGATAGTGGACTGGTGCAATGATACGAGAGAATTCGTGAGAAGAACAGGATTTGTTTCTATTGCTGTTTTGGCTGGGAAAGAGAAAAGTGATACTATCAACTACGAATACTATGCTAAACTTTTAATCGATGGCTCAATTGATGAAAGAGTTAATGTTAGAAATTCCGTCAGTTGGGCTTTAAGACAAATTGGAAAAAAAAGTTGCAAATTGAATGACTTTGCTATTAGTTTGGCGTATGAAATATCATTGATAGATAGTAGAAGCAGTAAATGGATCGCTAAAGATGTTTTGAAAGAATTGGAAAGTTTGAGGATTAAAGAAAGACTAAAGATAAACTAAAGAGAAGGTAAGAGTGTTTTTCATTAATATTTTTTGCTTTAAAATTCTTCATCCATTTCAACTTTAATATCCTTGACAAGCTCTTCTAATTTCTTTTCTTCATGGCTTGGTGTCGACTCTTCTTCTACTTCTTTTACATGTTCGAGAATCAAATCGTATAAATCTTCAATATCATGAGCTAAAAAGGGTGTCACTAATTCTCTAGCTGTTGAGTATCCCCATGTTACTCCTATTGCGGGGATTTTTAGCATATCTGCTGTATAAATATCATTAGGTAAATCACCTATAAGTAATGAACCAGATAAATCATCTTCTCCATATGTTCGAACGATCAGTTCATACTTATCATTACCAGAGAGAACAAACGAAAAAGGGTTAAATCCGAATAATTTATTTAATAGTTTATTGGCATATTCAGAATCTTGAAATTGTGGGTTTTGTGTGAGTAAGATTAATTCAACATTAGCTATTTTCTTTATTCTTTCCATTTCTTCTTTGACATTTGGAAAGAGTTCTATTCGTTCTAAAAATTGCTCTTCTTGCATCTTTTTTATTTTTCTTTTGGTAAACAGAAGTTTAATCGGATTAACGGGATATTTAAAAAATAAATCCATAGGAGTTCTGCGTCTTGATATATCTTTGTAGAATTGTTTCATTTCTTCTCTGGAAAGATCCTTTTTGAGCACTTCTTTGAAGATACTTCGAGTTATTTCAATGGTATCAGCTAAAGTTCCACCAAAATCAAAAAATATTTTGCATTTCTCCATAGATATCACTTTAAGTGTTAAAGGAAGAAAAATAAAGGTTTTGTTTAAACCTTCTTATTTTGCTTTTTTCCTATATTTTCTTCTCAGTCCTGCTTGGAGAGTTCTAATACCAAGAACAGTTCCAGCAATAACAAAATAGATTGCAAAGAAAAAGAGAGGTTCGATAAAGTTTACCACAATCAATAATCCCGCTAAAACAGTTAATCCAAAGAATATTGCTAGACTTGTGACTTTTGCATAATATCCTTTTGTTCTAGGTATTTGTGTGATAACGGTTCTTCCTGTTGCTGCATCCATTGTAGCTTTATACTCTTTTCCTAATAAGGAATATGTAAGGAAATAGAAAGGAATGTGTAATAGATAACAACCTTTGATTTGAGGGTTATCAATGGCTTTAGATAACTGAACGATTTCTTTGAATATCAAGCCTTTGTGTATTTCTCTCATCGCATTAACTGCTTCTATTTTAGCTTGACTTACATTCAAAACGCTTGGAAGTATACCTGCTCGTACTTTTTCAACTTCTATTTTATCATAGTACCTTTTTCCTCTTGTAGCTATTTCAAAGTTAAAGAGTTCTTTATCTACTTCTTCTGCTGCATAGATAGTAAATTCTCTTTCATCATCAAAAACTCCCCGTTCATCCTTTAGATGAAAACGAATATGCTTATAACCGGATTTATATCGATTATGATAAGTTGCATACTGTCCTTTTCCTTCATACTCTGTTCTGTTATGAACTGTTATAATCCAATAAGGATAGAAAACCAGTTTTACATCTGTAATTGTTAGATGACTCTGTAAAAGGTCTGAACAACCTGGGTGTTTTAATAAATCTCCTACTAATTCATCTCTTATTTCACTTGCATTGAACTTAACTGGGACAATCCAATGGTCTAATTTATCTTCTTCCTTTATCTCTGCTAATTTATTTACAACAAGACAGAATGGACATTTTTTAACAGATTGAGTTTTTTCCAGTTCTAGAGGAGCACCACAGTTTTTACAGTTAATAACTAGAGATTTGTCTTCGTCTTCCATTTTTTTCACCTTACCTCGCTATTGACATTGGTTTAAATGCATTCCCTAATGTGAAGAAACCTATTATTGACACTAGTACCGCAGCGATAATAATTACAAATATTTCTTCGGGGAAGAAGTAAGAGATTACTCCTCCTCCAATAAAGAAAAGGAAAGTAAGAAGGAAATTTATTACTCTAAATCGTTTTGTTACAGGTATTTCACCTTTTATTACTCTTCCATTGCTCCCTAATATGGCAACTCTGTAAGTTTCATTATTTAAAACATACTGCACGTTCCATACTGGTACATGTAAGAAATGAGCATCTCGAAAACTTAAGCGAGTTGCACAATCGAAAACTTTAGTACAAGCTTTTTCAGCTCTATTCCTATGATTGTCAAATATTATAGTTTTAGCGGCTTGAGTGGCCATGTGCTC
The DNA here is from genome assembly GCA_964514425.1 of uncultured archaeon. Taxonomy (GTDB): domain Archaea; phylum Asgardarchaeota; class Heimdallarchaeia; order Heimdallarchaeales; family Heimdallarchaeaceae; genus CAZEQQ01. The sequence continues at coordinate 481 of CAZEQQ010000277.1, read as the reverse complement.
CGTTAACTCGGAAGACAGATAAATGAAAGATTTCTCTGTTTTATTAAATTCTTCAATATCAAATTTCGTTACATTTGGTAATTCTTGTTTTACGACATTTTTTACTTCATCATAACCAAATATTACAGAAGCTCTTCGCCCCAACAACACATCTGTTCTATTTTCTTGAATTCTTCCTTCAACAGGTTTATAAACAGTTACACTGGTCGTTGTAGTCCTACGATTATTTCCAGTCCCTGTTGTTCTGGTTTCAGTTTCTGTATATTGTTTATATCCCACATAATTCGTATCAGCATTACTATATACTACCCAAAAAGGAAAGAGTCTAGGGGTAATATTTTTAATTTTGTATCCTTTTATTCCCCTCATTTTTCCTCTTTTTTTAATAAAAGCGTCAAGAATCTCATATATCCTATCCGTATTTAATGTATTATTTAACACAAAATGATTAGGAAAAATTGAACCATCAGCTAATAGAGCT
>CAZEQQ010000276.1:0-4284 GCA_964514425.1 uncultured archaeon | reverse complement strand
TGCTCGAAAGTGTCTTTAGATTCATCTCTATGGTGTAACTCATGTGGTTCATTAATGTTTATCCCTCCGATAACCTCAGACAAACCAGCATCTAATTTCCAACTAACAACTCAAACATTTGCTAAATTCCTTCCACAATTTAAAAAAAATATCAGTTTAGATGAAGGATTAACAACCTTATCAACAATTCGAAACAATAAACAGGTAAAAGGATTAAAACTTAAGCATGAATACAGAAATCCTACAGGTTCATTTCGTGATAGAGCATCTACATTAATCGTTTCTGATGCTTTAGAACAAAAATACAAGGGACTTGTTAGTGCAAGTACTGGTTCCTTTAGTATAAGCATCTCAGCTTATTTAGCAAAAGCACAACTGAAAAGTATAAGTGTTCTCCCTTTAAATATGGAACTTTCAAAAATTGAACAACTAAAAATTTACGATTCACAAATTATAGAAGAAGGAACAACCATAACTGAATGCATAAAAATAGCAAAGAAGGAAGCGAAAAAAAGAAATTACTATCTTGCAATACCTGAAGAAAATATCTTAACGATTGAAGGTCAAAAAACATTGGGTTTAGAACTGGCTCTAAAAATAAAGAATGTAAAGAATGTTATTCTTCCTAGAGGGTCTGGAACTTTACTCCTTTCTCTTTATCGCGGTTTTCAAGATGCATTAGAAAGTGGATGGATAGAAGAGATACCTACATTTCATACAACAACAGTTATGAAGAATACTCAAGCTTATTTAGCCGAATCATTGACTTATGATCAACCAAAATTAATACACGAAGTTCAAACTTTGTTAAATAGATATCAAGGCAAAGAAATAGAAATAGGCGCAGAAAGGATGATTGATGGAGCATTACAATTAGCACGAACAGAAGGAATATTTATTGAACCTGCTTCAGCATCAGTAATTCTTGGTGCAGAAATATTGAAAGAACAAGAACATATTAATCTTGAAGAAACTATAGCGATTATTACAGGAACAGGAACAAATGCATTGAATATTTTTGCTTCATGGTTAAGAGACACAAAAAAGACTGTTTGGGGATTGACAAATAGCTCAACAATAAAATTTGAAATTCTTAACTTGATAGTTGAAAATAAAGCAAATTACGGAAAAGCTATTCTTACAGCTTTAGGAGATAAACAATCTAAGCAGTCAATTTATCAACATCTTCAAGATTTAACAGAAAAAGGATTGATTACAGTAGAAACAATTGAAAAGAAAAGAAAAATCTTTCAAGCAACAAAAAAGGGTTATGAAGCTCTATTAAAAATGCGAGAATTAATTGACTATCTTTAAAATAACAACTAATCTTCTAATTTATGTTAACTCAAAAGAGTAATAACATCCTCTACACGTTGTTCAACAACAGAAGACATAGGCTCTAGAAAGGTTAGATTTTGGATTTGCACACCAACAAATAGCAACTCTTTTTTGTTTTTTTCAATGATATCTCTTATCATCTGGAAAGGAATTGTATGACTCGAAAAAGGTTTTTTCACATTATTAATAGAACTAGTAAAAATTATCGTACCTGGTGATGCTTCAAAATCAACAGCATCGATAACAATTATTGTACTGTAATTGTCATTCCCAATGATTTTAAGCAAGACTTGAGAAATATCAAGAGTTTCTTCAGAAAAGACTCTATCTTTATGGATTTGGGACAATTTTGCAGCAACTGCCAAACCAAAACCATCATCAGCTCGATCTTTATTTCCTAAACCAATAAAAGCACACTTTTCTAACCAATCTCTTTCTCTAAATAATTTTTCTTTAAGCATAATACTCACCAAATGTGCTTAAAATCACTACCATAATATACTGTAAGGCTTAGCTTTAATATATTTATTGCTATGAAAAGAATGTTAGAAGTAAGAAAAGGAAAAAAGAAAAAGAAAAAAAGATAGGTTATTCTCTTATGATTTTAACTAGATGACAAGAACAACTAATACAAGGATCATATGCTCTAGCAATCATCTCTAATTGGAGTTCTTCATCTTCTGAAGGCATATCCTCTTTGATAATTTTTTCTGCTGCTACTCTAATGTATTCTTCAACATCATCGAGGAATTGAGCTGTAGGAGTGATGATATCTGCATGAACCATTTTTCCATCTTCAATTTCATAAGTATGATAAAGAATTCCACGAGGTGCTTCAACAGCTGCTGTAGCTTTACCAGAAAGGTTAGTTGGTTTAATTATTTCGGGATCAGGAAGAGATTTAATCTTTTCAATAAGAGCTGGTATCTGTTCAAAAGCCCATAATGCCTCGATTGCTTGAGCAATATTATTGTAAATGGGATTGATTTTCCATTTATCTGTTCTATACTTCTCAAACTTTTCTTTAGCTTCTCCAGTTAAACGATCTCCAATTAGTTGTAAACGAGCTAAAGCTCCAACAGTGAAGGGCTTATCTTGATAAAGAGAACGTTTTGCGTAACTATGAGGAACAACACGTTCATTTGTGAGTTTCTTATAATCTTCTACAGGATATTCTTCACCAGTAGAAATAAGAATGCTATCTCCTTCAAAACCAAATTCACCATTAGGAGGATTACAACACATAAATACTGTTTCTCTTTCGCAGTATTCAGGAATGGGTAAAGTAGCTAAAACATCAATAATTTTAGAAATCATAGGTTTGTATTCTTTAGCTTTTTCTGAAAAGTAATCCAATTCTTCTTCAGTGGGTAATCTTCCGAAACCTCCAATTAGAGGATTTTCACCGTGTATTTTTCTGCCCATAAGAAGTTGCATAAGCTCTGTTCCGTATTTTTTAAGAGTTAAAGCTTCAACAACAGTTTCTTGGTGAGTAGGTAATAAAGCTATAGCAGAGGGTTGCTTGAAGAAGTCAGGTAATGCTAAAAAGTATACATGTAACACATGCGACTCAATGTATTCACCTAAATGCATCAAATAGCGAATTAATTGAATTTTCTCAGGAACTTCAAGTTTTAACGCTTTTTCAATAGCTTTGATCGAAACATAACGATGTGAAACTGTACAGATTGAACAGATTCTGGAAACTAAAGAGATATTTTCATGGATAGTTTTACCTCTAACTAAAGCTTCAATCATTCGAGGTCCTTCAAAAATGTCTACAAGAACATTTTCAACTTTACCATCTTTTATATGAACTTGGATACCACCGTCACCTTCAACCCTAGCTATTACATCAACTTTGATTTGTTTATCACTCATTGTTTTCACCTTTTAAATCTTCAATGGCTTTATCGCCACCAAATAATCTGATTTTATACTCTGCTTCTTCTTTAGTAAGACCAATCTCTATTAATTTTTCAATCATAGAGGGATAATTGGAGGCTTCATATGGCCCCCAACACCCAACACAGCCAATATTATGAGAAGGACATACAGCTTCACAACCTGCAGCTACAACCGGACCTAAACAGAATATGTTATCTAATAATAAGCAGTCATTACCTTTATATTTACACTCGACACATACAGGAGCGGGATATTTTTGAGGTAATAATCCACTAATGAGTTTAGAGTAAATAGGTAGAAGATGTTCTTTTGCAATTGGACAACCAGGAACCATAGCGTCAACTTTTATGAACTTATTAATAGGTTGAGCAGCCATAGGATGACCAACAGTAAATGATTCGGGAGGAACGCTTGTACCATAGACATGTTCAAAACGCTCTTTGAATTGAGGGTCATTCTCAGGTAAATATTGAATTCCACCAAAACAAGCGCAAGTTCCGAGAGCAACAACTAGTTTAGATTTTTCTCGAATTTCCTTAAGCTCTTCTAATTGTCTATCAGTGTTAATACTACCTTCAATTAAAGCAATATCGACATGTTCAACTTCTTGATGACTTTGAGCCATGTGGAAAAATTTGATATGAGCTGAAGTAAAAATATCAACTAATTCATCTTCCATATGGACTATAGCAAGTTGATCACCTGCACATCCACTAAAACCGAAGACACCAACAACAGGTTTATAATTTCTCGACCACAACATCTAAATCAACTCCACCATACGTTGAACATCCCAATATGTAAAAATGGGTCCATCTAAACAAGTATAAACACCATGAATGGCACAATGACCACAATGACCTTGACCACATTTCATACGACGCTCTAAAGTCATCAGTATATGATCTTTAGTTATGTTCTGTTTTAAAAGTTCTTTTATGACAAATTTATACATAATAGGAGGACCACAAATTAGAGCATAGGTTTCACTAGGATTAATTCTATCAGCAATATTATCGAATAAAGTAGTAACGACAC
>CAZEQQ010000275.1:0-4288 GCA_964514425.1 uncultured archaeon | reverse complement strand
ATGAAATAGCTTCAAAAATAGGATGTTCGAGTTTCTCATTACAAAAAAGAAGAAATCGTACGCCATTTAATAAAAGGTGAAAAAAATGAAAAAAGAAGTACTAGGCACAGTTATTGTGGATATGGATACACCCAATCCTTCCTCTTTTAGTTTTGTACTAACAACAGTAAACGAGTTAACTAAAGTGAAAAAAGGAACATATGTCGTTATACCTACTGAAGATGGAGAAATAGTTTCCACTGTTCATGAAATATATAAAACAAATAGATATTTCTCCTCTCCTTCTGCGGTAAAAGCGTATGAAACAAGTGGAAAAACACTTGCATCTATTTTTCCTAGTGATAAATGGGAATATATCATTTGTAAAGCAAAACCATTAGGGGTTATGACCAAAATAGGTATAAAAAGACTTCTTTATCCCGTCTCTCCTGGTGATGCAGTCTATGCTCCTGACAATGAAACGCTTAACCGTTTTCTAGGTTTTGATAAAGAGCACGGATTATTCATTGGACGAATTGGGGAACATGATTTAGATGTAAAACTTAATCTAACCCGCTTTTTGCAGAAACATGCTGCGTTATTAGCTATTTCTGGAGCAGGAAAATCCTATACAGCTTCTGTGCTAATGGAAGAATTACTATCCCGCACACCCGAAAAGGGGAGAATAGCTTTAATACTGTTTGATGTTCATGGTGAGTATAAAGGATTGGCGAGTGATGATTCACCTTACAAGAGTCAAGTAGAAATAATTCAAGGAGCATTACTTCAATTTTCAACTCCACAAATTTCCGCAACACAATTCTCTATATTCGAACCTGATATAACTCCTGTACAAGTAAGAGAGTTACATAAAATGTTATCAAAAATGTATAAGGAGAAAATAAAAAACAATGAAAGTTATGCTATATCTGATATAATCAAAGAGATTGAAGCAAATGAAAATATGAACCAACGAAGTAGAGAAGCTTTGTTAGGGTGGTTTTACGGTCTCGAAACAACCCGATTATTCGGCAATCATGAACGTCCCGACCTTGAAAAAGATATAAAACAAGGAAAAATATTAATTATAGATTTAAGTGATTTTACAAGTTTGAAACAAAAACAAATGATTGTAAGTTATATGTTATATCGTCTCTTCGACCTTAGAAGAAAAGGTGTGATTCCTCCTACAACAGTAATAATTGAGGAAGCACATCAGTTTGCGCCTGAATCTAGTATAAACTTGGGATTATCTAAACCTATTATTGAAACAATAGCAAGAGAAGGGAGAAAATTTTTCTTATCTCTTCTACTAATAAGCCAAAGACCAGTGAAACTATCCACTACAGCTCTAAGCCAATGTAACACACACATACTAATGAGACTACTTAACCCCTATGATTTAGATTACATAGGTCGTTCATCAGAAGGTATAGACCGAGCAACATTAGACATGATCACATCTTTAGGTGTTGGAGAAGGCGTTATAACCGGTAACGCAGTGAATTATCCTATTTTTCTCTCTATTCGTGAAAGAAAAACGAAATCCTTAGAAGGACGAACATTAGAAGAAGAAGCAAAAAGTTTTGAAGTAGAATAAGCAAAAAAATAGCAAAGGAAACAAAAATTTTTAAAGTAGTTCTCGAGGTGTTCGTTGTCCTATATAAAATTTAACTATATTTGGTGAAAATAAATGAGTAGTATTCCAATTAATGCATTGAAAAAGGCTATTGGCCGCGATATTATTATCAGACTTAAGGACAATGTCAAATACAAAGGTAAGTTGATTTGTTACGATCAATACATGAATTGCCATCTAAGTGAAGCTTGTGAACTAATAGAAGATTTAGAAGCTGCACGTTATGGAAACATATTTGTTCGTGGAAACAACATTTTGTTAGTTCAATTGTCAGGAGACGAGCTTTAAGACTTATCTCTCTATAACTTTCTAATAATGCTTTTAGAAAATGAGCGGAAAGTGGAAATCAATTATAATTTATATCTAATGTAGCTTGGCTATATGTCAAACACGTATGAAAGGAGTAAAATATTAAAGTGAAAGTTGATTACAACAACTATTCTTCTTGTTCTTCAAAACTCTCATCGTAAAAGTAATTTTTCTCTTTCTCTTTCTCTTTCTCTTTTTCTTTCTTCATTTTCTGTTCGTAAAGTTCTATCTCCTTCTCTCGTTCTTTTCTATAATCAGTTAAGATAGAAGAAATGAAACTCTCTTTTTCTTTTATCAGTAATTCATCGATCTCTTTTTGACTTTCAGCTAAAATAGTGTTAAGGTTGTTTTCATTGATTATTGCTATCTCATCAATACGTATGATTTCAGCATTTGCAATATCCCCTAATGGTATCCTTCTTTCTAACAACCTTCTTTTTGCGTTATATGAAAGTTGATCAATGTTACCCAAGATGGATTTAATTTTGAAAGATAAAAGTAGATCTACTGTTTGGCCTCCACCACCTGTTATATCTAAAATTAAAACGTTATCTCCAGGACCTAATCCATAGTTCTTTGCGGCTTTATCTATATCTTCGGCTGTAAATTTCTTTAAAACTTTAAGAGGTACCCACCCTTCTTTTCCTCTCAACCAAGCTACCCTTTTCAACTCATCTATTCTTTGCCCTAGTCGTGAAAGTTCATCATAGAGTTGATTAATTCTCTCTTTTTGAGCGGATATTAAACTATTCTTTGCCCTAACTACTTTCTCTCGTTGAATGTCTTTAAGATATTTTGCTTTCTCATTATCTAATTTAGAATCTAAAAAGGAAATTTTACGCTCTAAATCCTTATTCTCAGAATAGAGCTCTAAATTCTTCTTCCTTTCCCATTCCAATTTATCTTGCATGATACTTAATTGCTGTTCTAAATCTTCTACACTTTTCGGTTTGGGTGTTGGAACTTCAATATCTTCTTGTACAATGTCTCTCTCCTCACTTTCTGAATGGATTAGAGAATCTAATTCAGCCAAAGCTTCAGAAATAGATTTTCCTTTAACTATTGCATCCTTGATGTAATCACGCAAAGTTTGATCATACTCATCAGAGTACTTTTTATCAATATGTTCAAATTCTACTCGATATTTAGTATATCCTTTGTAAGCTGCAGATAAAGAATCTCTTTCATGAGCATTATTTATCTGACAATTCTGTTCCATTGCTATTTTTCTAGAAACTTCATTCTTTTCAGAAATTGTCATTACACTTCTAGGACTATAGAGTTTGGCATTCAAAGTAGCTGCAAGTTTCTCAGCATAAAGGGGATAAGGAAACTTATCTGTACATAATAATGATACACGTCCATATCTACTTATAGCTCGAATAATATCTCCTCTTGTTGCTTCACGAAAAGAATCAACTTTCAGTACTTTACCATTTAAATTAAGTATAGCAAGTCCAATAGTTAAACCTGGGTCAATACCAACAATTAAGTTTCGTAACTTTGTCTTTTGAGAAACTGTTCTTGTTAGGGGAATAAACTCAACAGATTCTTTATGAACAGGAAAAATGTTTACCTGACAAATTTCTCCTCGTTGTTTCTTAATTAAATGATTAACTTCCTCAATTTTACCGTAAACATTAAAAGAAACTTTTTTTGCTCCAAATTTGCTTTTGGCTTCTCTTTTATCAAAATCCATTTTATTCTCAATGAGAACATCTTCTATGTTTTTTGCCTCTTGTTTTATGGTTGTATCATAGAGGCGACCATAGCGAGCTTGAGACCATCCACCTGGACCTTTGGAACGAGAACGAGAAACGATAATCTTAGTCTCTTCTTCGAAAGGCTCAATAATATATCCTACTTTTTTATGAGCTAAAATAGCACTAGCTTGTGCAGATTCCAAAGGTGTTTCTTTTCCTTTGGTAGCAATTCCGTGGATTTTCATTAATTTGTGGAGAGAAATAAAACCGTGAATAGGTGAACCCGTAACTTGCACCAATTTAGAAGGTAAAAGTTTAGAGCATAAAGGAGGAATACCCGCGGGATTGGGGACTAATTCATAAATGTTATCTGAAGCCAAGTACTTAGCTTTTGTGTCTCTTACAATTCGAAGTAACTCATAAAATGTTACACGTTCGTAAGAAGATAATTCTTTCTCTTTTCCCGCATCATATATTGAAACAGCATAATAAGCGCGTTTAAGGGATGATGTCTGAGGAAGAATGTCTGCTCCTACAATAATGTATCCTTCATCGCTTATTACAATCACCTATCATTTTCTGTATATTTTTCTCCAAGGATATAAGAAATAACGGAGTTAACATCTGCACCAACTTTATACTTTTTAGTAAAAAAGTC
>CAZEQQ010000274.1:0-4289 GCA_964514425.1 uncultured archaeon | reverse complement strand
AAGTAGGAGAAGGAGAGTGGCAGTATGTGAAAATGGGATCATGTGGACCAGATGTGGAATACTGCGCAAATTTAGGACCATATGAAAAAAATACTGTAATAAAATACTATGTGTGGGCGGAAGATGTAGTAGGAAATGTAGTAGAAAGTACAGAATACTCAATTAAAGTGCAAGGAGGATTTTTATCGTTCTTAGCTTTTGAAGGATACTTAGGCAGTATGGCGTTGATTGTGCTAGGATATGCACTGAACAAAAAAAAGCGAACTAAGTAGAAATTAAGATAAAAAGTCTTGTGCTTTTTCCTTTTTCTTTTTTGGTCTTATGCTATGTTGTTATGCTATGCTGCACTTTTTGCGCTTTTAATTCTTTTTACCGCTTTTACTTTACTGTTAAGTTCAGACGAAGAGTATTGTAGGAATGCGTAAACTGAAGTCAGACACAAAAAACAGTAGGAGAGGCAGGCTTGTGAATAACAGAATGATTAGTCAAGCCTTTATTTAACTATTGTATTGAGCAGGCAATATTGTGAATAGATAAGTGTTTAGTGTAGCGTGATCTGCTATTATTTTTTAAAAACGCTTTTCCCGCGCATACATCCTTGCAGAAGCGAATATTAGGTAAATGAATCTACAGAAGAGCTAGCGACAAAATACAAGTCAATATGCCAGAGTAAACTTTGTCTAGGAGCTAAACCCGAAAACGCTCTCGACCATAAAAGAACACCTAGAAGCCCAGGTAAGGAACAGAATAATTAGTAAATCATTTATTTAACTAATAATCAGAAAAGGGGCATAGAGGTTCGAATATTTCGGCTTGCCAAAATAAGGGCATACTGGAGTCAAAATGAATCTACAGAGGATCTAACAACAAAATAACATGCACAGGACCAGCCAAACCAATTCTAACAACAAAATAACAGTCCAACTGTGGACAGATTCGACCATGACAAAGCCACCTAGAAACCTTGGGAACAGATTCGACCATTACAGAGCCTCCTAAGAGCCCAGGTAAGGATGAACCTACGATTGTCACTATAGGTAATAAACCATTTCTGAATGCATGTTTGTAAATTACAGAGTCTTTAGCGATAGAATAACCTGCACAGGAACAGCCAAAAACATACTAGCAAAACTCTACGTGAAAAAAAGAAACAAGAATAACAGGAAAGGGAGAAAAGAAAGACTAAAGGATAAAGAAAATAAAAAAAAGGAGGGAGGAAAGAAGGACTAATCCTTCAATCTTGGATCTAAAGCATCTCTTAAGGAGTCACCGAGAAGATTGAAACCTAACACTGTAAAGAAAATGAACAGAGCAGGAAACATGGGCATCCAGGGATAGTCGATAAGATCGTTCTGCCATTTGTTCAAGTCATCTCCCCAACTAATAGCATTGGGATCACCAAAACCGAAAAACGCCAAGGCGGCGAAGGTAAAGATGGCCGTAGCAACACCTAAAGTGATAATAATAATCAAAGGTGCAAGAGAGTTGGGTAAAATGTGACGGAAAATAATACGCATGTCAGAAGCGCCCAAAGCTTTTTCAGCTTCAACGAAATCTTGTCTCTTGAGAGAGAAGAAGTTACCTCGAATAATGAGAGCAACACCACCCCAACTAATAAGAGCGAAGAAAACAACGACGACGGCATACCTTCCACCAGGAATTTCAGTGTCCTCAAATAAGACGATAACGAAAATCATCAAGATAAAACCAGGGAAAGAGTAGAGTAACTCAATAGCTCTTTGAGCAACATTATCAACGAAACCACCATAGAAACCAGCAAGAGAGCCGATAACAGTACCAATGACGACAGTAATCATTTGACCAATGAAACCTAAGGCAAGAGAGATGGTAGCACCAAAGAAAACACGGGAAAGCATGTCTTGACCTAAACGATCAGTTCCAAAAGGAGCATCAAGGGAAGGAGGCATCTGAGCTGTTGCAGGAAAAGGAGCCTTAGGGTGTTTAAACATAATAATAGCATCGGTCCGGTCCATACCAGGAATCCAAAACTCAATGTAAAGATTGTTTAAACTGTAAGGATTAGCGGGATCAGCGAAAATGTAACCTTCACTGGTTAACCATTCATCGTATTGGAGTAAAAACCAAGAAACAAAAGCCATGAGGATGAGGAATAAAACAATGTATAAACCTAACATACCCATACGATCCTTAGAAAGACGACGCCAAACGATTGACCATTGGCCAGCACCTTTCATGCTCTCAATTTCTTTTAAAGTAGCTTCATCAATAAGAACTTCTTCAAAGTCTTCTGTTTGTTTTTCACTTGTAGCCATATAAATCACCATTAATATTTTATACGAGGATCAACGAATACGTAAGTAATATCAGTAAGCAAACGTGCAATCAAGAATAAGAACGGGAAAAGCGTGTTAGTGGCCATCATTAACGGATAATCACGTGCTAAGGCTCCCTGGAGGAAGATTGTGCCAAGTCCGGGCCATCCGAATACTGTCTCTACCATTACAGAGCCTCCTAGTAAGCCTGGGAGTGATGATCCCACAATAGTAACTATGGGTAAGAGACCATTTCGGAATGCGTGTTTGTATATTACCGATCTATTATCCAATCCTTTTGCTTTTGCTGTTGTTACGTAATCTTGTCTTAATATTTCTAGCAACTGGGATCTTATTAAACGCGCCAAGAACACGAGACTTCCAAGAGTAAGAGCTAACGTAGGAAGAATCAAGAACTTGTAGAACGTTGGGTTCAAGAACAGTGGCTCTCTAAATGCTGCTCCTTCTGCTACACCTGTGAAGTTGAAGAGGTAGAAGGATATAAGCATTAGTAACTTAGCAAGCCAGAACAGCGGCATGCTGTAGCCTAAGAGCATTGCGAATGTTAAAGATTTATCCCATATTGAATTTCTCCTTGTTGCTGACACTACTCCTATTGCTGTACTTAATAGTAAAGACAATATAAACGATAGTATGTTCAGCGATATAGTATAAACGGCGTGGTCAGCTATGATTCTACTTACCGGCACACCCTTGCCTGCTTGCATCATTGACCAGCTATCTCCTAGGTCGAACCGCAGTATTCTATTCAAGAAATCAAAGTACCTTGTTAACCAAGGAACGGTATAACCGTCACTATCTATCAATCCCATTGCGAGCGCTTCACGGTTATACGCGTCATTGTAGCAATCTGGTGTTGTACATGACACTAGACCTACACGTATCCGTATTGGATCTCCTGGGCTTGCATCTATCAGAGTGAAGTTAATAAGTGTGACTCCAATCATTATTGGAACGATATATATCGTTCTTCGGAGTATAAAACCCTTTAATGACATTTTCTATTTCTCCTTATTTATGAGCATCATTAACAGATTGACTCGTAACTTGATTCTTGTAAAGACTCAAGCATTTATAAGACTTCTCTTCCGCTCTCTTTGGTGCCATTTCTTGCCTTCCCTCTTGTCTTCTTTTGTTTTTCGTTCTCTTCTTTTCTCTTTTCTATTCTTCTATTTTTTCATCTTTTTCCACTTTTCCATCTTTCATTGTTATCATTCTCTTCGCTTGTTTTGCCGCACTTATGTCATGTGTTACCATTAGTATTGTTACTTTTTTTTCTTTGTTCAATTGTTTTAATATTTCTATTACTACTTTTCCTGTATTTGAGTCTAGATTTCCTGTTGGTTCGTCTGCTAGTATTAGTTTTGGTTTATTTGCTAGTGCTCTTATTATTGCTACTCTTTGTCTTTCTCCTGAGCTTAATTCCTCTGGAAATTTGTCTTTTAGATGATTTATTTCCATTTCTTTTATTAGTTCTTCTACTCTTTTTTTTCTTTCTTTTTTTTCTTTTTTTGCGAATATTAGCGGTAGTTCTGCATTTTCGAATGTTGTTAATCCTTCTACTAGATTGAAGAATTGGAATATGAATCCTAGTTTTTCTTTTCTTATTTCTGCTAGTTCTTTTATTTCTAGTTCTTTTGTATTTTCTCCATCTATTATTACTGTTCCACTTGATGGTTTTTCTAGTGTTCCTATTAGATTTAGTAATGTTGTTTTTCCTGATCCTGATGGTCCTACTACGCTTACGAATTCTCCTTCACTTATCTTCAGCGATACTTTTTCTACTGCGTGTACTTCGCTATCCCCTACTGTAAATGTTTTACATAGGTCTTTACATTCTACTACATTTTTTCCCATATTTGCACTTTTGTTTAAATCACTAATAAATCTATCTTAGTGTATGTATTCCTTTCTCCCTTTCTTTTTTTTCATGAACCTCAGAGTTCATCTCATTATTGTAATACCATCGACATA
>CAZEQQ010000273.1:0-4291 GCA_964514425.1 uncultured archaeon | reverse complement strand
AGACTAAAAAATAAAAACAAAAATATAAATAAAAAGAGCTCAAATGAATTGATCTCTAATTTTCTTATTAAAAAGGAAAGCAAGGACTCTAAGGAGTATTAGGTGATAAATGAGACTAATTAATAGATAGATCCACCACCATTGACCCCCACTAGTTATTTCCCAAAAAGCTTTAAAGGACCAATATAAAGGAATGATTCCAAAAAGCAACTGTATATTCCCTTCTACAAAGTAAGATAAAAGTGAAATAAACCCAAAAACTCCAGTCATTTTCATTAAGGCAAAACCTTGCACTTTATCTTTTGCAAAAGCTCCTATAAATAAAGCCCATATGGGACCTAGCAATGAACAAACTAGCATTAGTGCAAGAAGTGGAAAGAAGGGAATAGGCAACAAATTTGTTAAGTAGATACCAATAATAGTAAGTACAATCCCAAGGATTAGGGGAATTGTGAGTCTATTTGCTAAATACCTTGTTGGTGCTAAAGGAGAAACAGCTATTGCTTGTATTGTTCCTTCATCTTTATCATCTAACAAGAGGTATCCAGTAATAATTCCTAATAGCGTAGAAGCCATATAAATGAAGAATAAAGAGATAATTAGAGGGTAGTATTCTTCAATATTTAATCCATACTGCTCAGCCATTGTAGCAACATAAGGCATCACTAATCTCAAAAGAATAGCGATAAAGAGTGGGAACCAAATAAGATTTTTAAGCATAGTATCTCGCATAACGAGTTTAAGATCTGCTTTAATTTGAAAGACGAATAATTGCATTATGTTCATAAAAATCTCCTCTTTTTCTCAATTATATTGACAATGTAAGACCGTCGAGCCAAAAGAAAGCTACCAATAACAGCTATAGTACCATAGATATAGCCATAAAGCAATTCCCAGTTTTCAAGAGGGAAATAGGTAGCATTTAGAATATAGAGTCCTGCTGTTGTAGGGATAGCATAGAGTAGAAAGAAGTCTGTGATATTTGCAATGGCTAATAGACCCAAACCTGATATCAAGAATACAGGAGTTATTAAAAATATAACATCATTAAAGTTTTCATATTTTGCGACAGTTATAAATCCGATAAAGACGAAAAAGAATGAGACTAGTATCACACCCATCATCAATGGAAAGATATTGAAATCTGTTCCGAAGGTAATTAAAGCTAATACTAAAGTCTCTACAACGGATAGAAAAAGCAAAGTAACAGCTTTAGAAATCAAATAATATTCACAGCGGAACGGACTAACTGTTAAACTATCAAAAACTCTTTCATTTTTCTCAAATAGAACCATTGCAATAATAAATATGAAGTTATTAATCATGAGATTCATGAAAATGAGCGTGGGAAAGAACATGTATCTGTAAGGAATAGGGATCTCATTGAGAGCTATAGCGATCACTATTGTAGAAAAAGCTGTAACAAAGTAAAAACCATTACGTATTTGTAGTATAAATTCCCAACGTAATAGATTTAGAAAACTTAGACTGTTCATGCTAATTCCCTACCTGTTATTTCTATGAAAACCTTCTCTAAAGTTGGTTCTTGAGAATGAATAGTGAGAATTTTATTTGATTTATCTTGAAAGATGCTAGTAAATTCATTATTATCGATTAAAGAGTCAAGTGAAAATTCTTTTGCTATATGACCTGAACTATTGATATATTCGATCTTAACCACACGGTTTGAAAGACGTTGTTTTAAGTTGTAAGGTGTGTCAATAATCTTTATTTCACCATCTATAATGAAAGCAACACGGTCACACAATTGTTCTGCATCATTCATATTATGGGTTGTGATAAAAATGGTTTTACCTTCGTTTTTCTTCTTTTGAATGATATCTTTAATAGTTCTAGCATTTACAGGATCAAGTCCCGCTGTAGGTTCGTCAAGAAAGATCAAATCGGGATTATGTAGAAAGGATCGGATAAAACTTAATCGTGTCTTCATCCCTTTTGAAAATTCAGCTACTCTCATATTAGCAGAATCTGCTAATCCAACCATCTCTAAAAGTGTGTTATAATCTTCTTTTTCTCGTTTATATAATGAACCAAAGAATTTCAGATTTTCTAACGCACTCAATTTAAGGAAATGGGTAGGCATCTCAAAACAGACACCAATTTGTTCAAAATAGTCTGATTTAACTGTTCTCAAGTCACTGTTAAGGATTTTTACTTCTCCTTTAAAGTTCTTGAGTAATCCGTTGAGAATCTTTTGTGTAGTACTTTTTCCTGCACCTGATGGACCTAAAAATCCAAATATTTCACCTTTCTTGATTTCAAAAGTTAAATCTTTGATCGCTGGGTTTGATGAACCAGGATAAGTATAAGTTAAATTTTCTACGTTTATTGTTGTTTCGTTCATATGTGTCGAATTCTTAAGAAATGAAAGGTATTATTAAAGATATCGGTAATAATGAGAAATTCTTCGTCCTCAAGCGGTATATTCAATGAATTCAAAAATATTGAAGAATGAAGGTAGAAGCGTTAGAATTTTCGAAAAAGCGAAAATTCACCCATTATATCGGCTATATTAGACGAATTCTAAGACTTGTTTTTGAAAAGAAGAAAATACTAAGATAAAGAAAAAAGAAACAAAGGACAAATGGAGAAGGTTAAAGTATCAACTCTTCTTGGGTTATTTTAACAGCTTTTTGTTTAAGTTTAACATCACCTGTAACGAGCAAATCTTCGACATAATAGACCGTACCTTCAATCACTACATCAGGACCTAATTTCACCACAGAACCTTTGACATTACCTTCAACTACGCAATCTTCGATATCTACGACATTGTGAGCAAGTACTGTTCCTTTAATTTCAGAGAGTTCTGTGCGCTTGAACATTTTCTCAAAAGCTGTTCTTTTCGCAGAGATGATTACATCTTTACCGATAAGATTACCTTCAATAGTTGTCCTGCCTTCTAATTCGACTTGTTCTCTTACGTTGACATTGCCTTTTGCATAGAAAGAACCTGAAGAATTAAGATTCTTGGAAACTTGTACATTTGTGCCAGATTTGCATGAACCACTAGATTTGAAATTACCTTCAGTGGTAACACAACCTTCAATTTTAGCGGAGCCACTAAATGACATATCTTCTTTTGATTCAGCATTACCTTTGACTTTAAAGGAACCTGAAGTTCTAATAGAACCATTCGTTAGTACATTACCATCTATTTTCAAAGACCCTGAAGATTTAATATTATTACATTCAATATCTCCAGAAATCTTGGAAGCTCCAGCCATTCTTATGTCTCTGTCAAATTTACCACCAGAAATCTTAGAAGCTCCAGCAACTGTCATTGAATCTTCAGAAAAAAACTGAGCCCCTGCAACTTTAATAAAGGGAGATTTACTTTGTGTTTCAACTGAATGCTCAGTGTTCATCTTTTCAGAATATCTACTCTTTAGTTCATTATAGCTGTCTTGATCAATTTCTCCTTCATTATATCTCTTTTCGAGCAAATAGAGGAGTTCTTTATACATTTTTACACCATGTGTCATGTTTTTCACCAATATACTATTATCATGGTCTTTAATAATGATTTTTTAAAACAACACTCTAAACTGTTAATAGAGGAGGTATGAACGTGAAACTATATGGTTTAATCACTAAAACTATATATTTTATACTACAACCATAAAATAAAATACAGAATCAACAAAATTGACTGAAAAAGTTTATTGGAGGAAAAAAAAAGAAACAGGAATAAAATTTTTACACCTTCAAATTACTCTTGAACTTTTTTTGATGATTATATCTTCTTCTCTTAAATCTAAGAAATGCATAGTAGCAAGATAGTTGTTAATATTCATACTCTTACTAATTTTTTCTACAACAGCTGATTTTAAGATTATAATATCGCCAATTTTACAATCTTTCAACTTTTTGAATATTGGAACTTTAAAACACAATTTTCCTATTTCTTCATTATAACAAACAACAGAAACGTTTTGGGCTTGAAATTCCAGTTTAATGATGCTATATTCCAAAAGAAGGAAAGAGAGTAAGCGCTCTTCTTTTATGTTTTTGTTTTTAAGATTATAGTGTCGCGCATCAAAAACATATTTCTTGCTTGTAGATAAATTAGAAACAACATAGAGGATTTTATTCTTAAGTTTGGTATTAGGACTAATCAGGGTAGACTTCTTAAGATTTAACCAAACATCTTGGCTCAGAACATTTATGACAGAATCATCTATTTCATCATTAGGCTTGTTGAGAATTCCCAAGATGAGATTAACTTGCTTTGACAATGGACAACTATTCTCATCGATTTTTTTAGAGT
>CAZEQQ010000272.1:0-4293 GCA_964514425.1 uncultured archaeon | reverse complement strand
TAAGTCCATTACTTCTTGGTATAATGTGTCTATTCCAATAGGGTAGCCTATACATCCTCTTAAGTTATTACTTTTTGGTTGATAAGTTTTTACCGTAACAAATGCACCTGTTTTGACTTTTATTGCATCGGAAATTGGTTCAGAAGGAGACATCTTTATTCCATCCTTTATCCATGATTCTGCTGTATTTCTAGCTAATTTAACTAGGTATTTGCCATCTTCTAAAGTTATCATTAATCTTCTCTCAGTTTAAATATTATCCATATGCTTTTTTATGTTTACCCAATGTCTACCTTCCCAAAAAATATGTTGACAATTTATACACTGCCAAAATCGTTTTGTATGCCTTAATGTGCCTTCAGGTACCACTTTCTCCCCTAATTTAGTTACATCTATTTCTTTAGTTTCTCCATTACATAAACTACAACGAGATATCTCAGGACTTACTTCATACTCCAAAAGAGTTTTTTCTTTTAGTTTCTTCAATTGCTCTAAACAAGTATCATGTTCTAAAAATATAACAAAGCATTTGTGTTTTAATGCTATGTCTCTCAATCTTTTGGAACATGTCAAAAGTATACGATTTTCATCTTGTATTACTTTCAAAGATTCTTGAACGTCTTCTTTTGTCCTAAAATGTGTGTCAAAGCCAAGGATTCTAAGAAATCTCGATAGATTTCCTAGCATCGCATCAGCAAAAAATCTTTTTTCATTCATCCTCTATTTCCGTTTCTTTATATCCTTCAGGAAGACAATTTGGACAAATGTATAAATCATCATTCTGAATTAATTCTTCGGAGAATTCCTCACAACTATCACAATAGCCTGAAACTTCTTCTACTTTTTTTGTTGTAGTTTCTTCTCTATTTACAAATTTCAGATATTCTTGCTCTAAAAACATGATTTGTGGTATTACTTTGAACACATCAGTATCAGTACACATACCAATTAACCTATTTTCTGCATCAGTTATTGCCAAATGTCTAATTCCTTCTTTGAACATTTTCTGAACTGCCTCAACGAGTTTTAGTGACTGTAGAGCTGTTATTACAGGTGTGGTCATCATCTCAAAAGCTTTAACTTTTTCTGCAGGAGCATTTTGTGCAATAACATATTTGATAAGATTTTCTTTTGTGATTATTCCTAAAATTTTTTCAGAATCGTCAACAACAACTAATGATCCTATTTTATTTTCTATCATTAACTTTGCACAAACATCCGCAGATGTTGATGGGAGGACAGTTATAACCTGTTTAGACATTATCTCTTTAATCGGTAAATCGTATTTTTCTTTATCAAATATTGATTTCACATTAACCACGCCATTAATTTCTAATTAATATTTACTACTCATACATTTTAAAGTTTTTACTTTCAAAATAAAATTGTTTGTTTCTAAAAATTATTTAAACTTGAGAAAATAAATAGAAGTAGGAGACTGAATTTGATAATTGGTGAAAAAGAAAGAAGAAAGTGTAAGAATAATTCTTCTTTCTTTCTTTCTTTCTTTCACTAGAGTTTTCCTATTTTATTATTGAATCTCCAGGAATAAATAGTAAAAATTCATTAATTGTTAATGCCTCACTTTTGTACCTTTCATCTTCAGGAGACATGTTAATTATTTTTTGACGTATTTCCTTTGCAACTGTACCTTTCTGAATGTTTCCTGGAACAATTGTTACATACTGCTCTGTTTTTGCTGCTATGGATTTTAAGGGTCCTCCAATTACTTGAGCGTAATTTTCATAGAATATTACTCCAATAGCTAATTCAAGTTCAATATTTCTTATGTATCTCTTTTCCCCATATATCATTATGCTGCCTTTTGATAGATACTGACCTGAAGGTGGTGTCATACTAGCTTGTTCAGGAAGGACATAATACGCATCTCCAGCTAAGCTTTTACCTTTCCACATTTGTGAATAACTCAAAGCAAAAATTCCAATTTCATTTAAACATTCTTCAGAAAGATTCTTTTGCCCCTCTTTAACGATAACAAAAGGTGCTCCATGAGCATCGGCATGGACAAATAAGTCCTCATCATCTAGATAAGTTTTATAGATTCTTTCATTAGTTTTAGCATCTGTTCCCCCAATAACAATATGTTCATCACAAATAAACCAATGGAACTTCTCATACCATTTTTTGGTTCTTTGTTCGACCATTTTCTTAGTTTCTACAACTTCCACTATTTCCGTTTCTTTTTCTAATGCTTCCGTAATTTTAACCTTGGACCGTTCAATTGCCTCTAATGCACCTGGAATTTTTCTTCTAGCTTTTTTAGCTTTTTGATAAAATTCGTTTGCACTATCTGCTACAGTTAAAGTAAAATCAAGTTCTATTGTTTTAGTTGCATTTTCTTGTTCGTCAAAAAGGTTGATCCATAAAAGTTTGTTATTGGCATCTATACGATCTAAAAGACTTGCAGCAGCTATACCTTTTTCTTTAGCCATTTGTAATTTCTCTTCTATAACTTTCCACTCTACACCGTTTTTACGCGCATTTAAAACAGTAGTTAACAATTCATCAATGGCTACAAAGTTTTCGTATAATAAGTCTCCTTTCTTCTTTTCTTCTAGTTCTTGTAGAGTAAGTTTCTCTAGATGTTTTTGTTGATCATTAAGATTCTTCTGCAGTTTTTTAATGTGCCCTGAGACTTCTACTTTGTTCTCGGTATGGGTAGGTTCTTCTTCTAACGTAGAATAATAAGAATCTAAGGAATCATTAAAAGAATCTACTTTTTTTGCTGTTAAATCGTCATATTTAGAGATAGGAATAGGCGTAATATCAATTACTGTTTCTTCATCGATATATTCTGTTATCTCGAAATTACCTGTATTAATAATTTGTTGTAAAGTGTTTATTGCCTCCCAAAGTTTGTTTTTCTCCTCTTCCTCTAATTCTTGAACATTCTTTTTATTAGTATTAATACGAGCTACAATTTCCTTGGAATAAAGGGGCCCTAACCCTACAACTTGATTTAAGAAAGAAATTAATTTTCCTTCAAATTTTGCTATTTCGTTACTAAAAATATCTTGTGTTAAGTTTGTTACATTTATCTCAGTAGAGGGGGGTAAATGGAACTCTTTTCCAGGATGAATGTCTCTATCTCGCATTCTTCTAAAATACTCTGCAACAATAATTTTGTTTTCAGGGCCAACTAAAATATAGTTACCCTCACCAAATAGTTCCACAACAAGCTTGTAATGACTATCTTTGTATGCTATTTCAAAAACTATTACTCTATCAAATCCAACTTGATAGAAATTTGAAATAGGTAGATCACGAATATGCTTACGCATAGTCGCAACTTTATTTGAGGGACTATCAGGTTTTTTCCTAACAAAACGAGACTTATGAAACCTTTTACCAAGCTCTAAAACAAGTTCAAAAGAATTTTCTGACGACTTGCGAAATCTTAATATAAGCACTTTTTTCCCGATTGAATAGATATTATTTAGCCAACTACCAATAATATCTTGACGTAACTCGTCTACTAAGGCTTTAATATCGATACTACTCAAAGTTGTCTTCATTAAAATACACCGGTGATGAATATATGAATATGCAAAAATATATTTCACGTTTTAAAAACAATTTGAATCCTAAGAATATGTGGGAAAATTTCATGTTCTTACCTTTAAGTGAACAAATGTATTGGTCAAAAGTAGTTTTTGGAATACTTATCGGAATGATTTTTGGTTTTGCTAATTTCACTGGTGGAATAGCTCTATTAGTTGCATTTTTACTTTATTTTGCAATTACTGCTGTATGGATTATCCTATTTAAAAGGCTAGAACCTGAAATGAAGGTGCGTTCAATAATTTTGAAAGGATTTTTCCAATATATTCTAACCCTAATAGTTATATGGACCTTAATCCAAAATACTGTACATTTAGGTGCATATAAATCAAATTGGGAATATGATTTTTAGAATCACTTCCTTTTTATTCTATTTTTAAATTATCAAAAAATTAATTCAAGTTGGTTATATCTGATGATCTCACTTAGGAAGAGATTAATCCTCACTCACAACCTTTATATTCAAGGGTAATTTACACAATTCATGAAAAAGAAGGTTAAAAGTGCGGGTAGCAGTGAAAATGAACATTCTCCCAAAACTGCTAAAACTATTAAAAATCAAGATGAAGAAAACAAAAGTAAGGACGTTCCTTCCCCTCCAATTTTTGAGAAACCTGTATTCAAGACTATTTACACAATTGCAATGTTTTCATTTTTTATTGTAGGCTTTCTTCTTTTACTTTTAAGTAGAGAAGCAGGTATTGATATCCT
>CAZEQQ010000271.1:0-4296 GCA_964514425.1 uncultured archaeon | reverse complement strand
GCCAAAGAATTAGTTTACGGGACAAATGAAAAAGAATTAGAAAAATTATTGGATGGTATAATTAGTCAAGTTGAAGTAGCTTTTCAGGGACAATTAACTGAAGACATAAAATGGTTAAGTGAGCCTTTCATTAATGATATAAGTAAGCTCGAAGAGTTTGGTTTGAGATATGTTCCTCCTGTACATATTGAGAGTGCCCCTACTGCTTCTGCTTTAATCATTTTACACAGTTCAGGTATTCCTCTACGAACTTATCTTATTAGGAGAGATACCATTAAGGATGAACTACTTTTAGGTGGGTTCATTGTTACCATCAAAGATATGCTCGAAGAATTGTTCAAAGATAGTAAAAAACCTATAATGGTTATATCATACGGTAATTACAAAATTCTAGCTGAAACTTATGAAGACGTGTTTAGTACTGTAATCATCAGTGCTCGTGATTCTTTTGCTTTAAGGCGTAAACTCTTCCAGTTAACAAAGAAGATCTCGGAGATAGAATTTCCACGCCAGATTGTTGGTGAGTTAGAACCAGACAAATTAGATCAAATTGATGAAAGAGTGAAAATTATCTTTGGAGAGGCTATGGAGCTTCAGGAAGATTCTAAAGAATTGTCTTCTTAATTAGATTGAAAATAGAAAGTAAAAGTATAGAATGATTTTTTAAAAAAATCATCCCATAGTAGGGAAAGCCTACTATCTTCGTTTTTTTCTAATTAGGAGAATTAGTGCTGTTAAAATTGGGAAGAGTGCTACATTCAGAGGAGTGGTTTGATTATCGCCATCATCCGTATTAGGATAATCAATGTAGTGTACAAACTCTTCAGTTTTTAGTATTGCTTGAAAAGCATTTTGTATGGCTTCGGGATAGTCCATAGCGCGATAGTTGGTAATATAGTTATTCAGTTGGTCTTCTATGTCATCCATGTAATTCTGATA
Organism: uncultured archaeon; assembly: GCA_964514425.1. Classification (GTDB taxonomy): domain Archaea; phylum Asgardarchaeota; class Heimdallarchaeia; order Heimdallarchaeales; family Heimdallarchaeaceae; genus CAZEQQ01. Next base: position 3,357 of record CAZEQQ010000271.1, on the reverse strand, counting down.
TCCTGTTGGTGATCCTTTACTATAGTAATAATCTAGAGCTGCTTCATAATCTACTTGAGCTCTGTAATAATAAAAGTCTCCATGTGTTCGTCCTAGAATATCTCTAAAGAATACACTAAAGCTAGGTATTGGTGAGAAGTAACTCATTACTTCTTGTACCATGTCGGAAACCCATCCATTGGATCCACTATGAGGATGGGGAAAGCCTAGACTATGTCCTAATTCATGTATCATTACATCTGTCATTCCTCTCAAAGGTTTGTTTGTATCCCCATATTCATAGATAGAATATTGATTACCTACAAGTATTTGCCACCCCATTCCTCCAAGTCCTGCAAATTGTGTTCCTAAATACGAAAAACCTATTTCATCATTAAGAAAAGTATAACAGGGAAGTAAAATATCTGCAATAGAATAGTCAAAATGGTCACTTAGTTGATTTTGTAGCATATAAAAAAATTCTGACCAAACTTCTAATACATTCGTTTCAGGTTTATAATTTTCTTTGATATAATCGTATAGGTCAGGATAATCGTCTAGCGATACATATTCTACTGATATATGCCAGTCTATCCACGGAAAGTCTTTTTCTAGTTGTGTAAGTATTCTTTCTTCTGACAGCACCCATTTTGTTTCCTCTAGAGGGTACCCTGCATCAGTAAGGTTATAGAACACTTTTGCTTGCATTGAAACACTTTGAGCTATTGGAGGGTTCGTGAGAGTTAAGCCAAATAGATTGCCCATATACCCATAAATGAATTCTGCAATATATTGATTAAGAAATAGTTTTCCGCTACCAGTTGAAAGATCTACCGCTCTTGTTAAAGCGTCAATATCGGGGTATTGGTAATATTTCCACCCGTGGGTTGTAAAACCTGACCATGCTGTTTTAATCCAATCAAAGTACCATGTTTGAGCTGATAAATCTACAAAGCAAAATCTATGTTCTCCTCCAAAACCTATGGCTTGTCTTCTATCAAGGTTCCTATATCCTGAATACCACCAATCAGTAGTTCTATTACTATCGTATCCTATTGTCTCAAAGAAGTAGTAATGGTCAATTTTATCTTCATAAGAATCAAATTTTGAGAAGTTGAAGATAAATAATGTGTAACCTGGTTTATCGCTTGCTGGGGGATTGTAAAGGTTATTGTATAGAAATTCTTCTACCAACTTAACATCAAAAGTCATCCCATCAGCAGGAATGAAGATATCGTTCCTTTGTCTAGTGATAAGATCACTTTGTAGTTGAGTAATGTTAAGAGTATAGCCTACGCCTTCTCCTACTTCAGCTATTGATAGAAGGTAATTTTCTAAAAGTAACGTATCTTCAGTAGACATATACGAAAATTCATATGTGTAGTTCATATGAGCTCGAGCGTGAGAAGAATAGGAAGGAAAGTAATGGTAAAGATTATCTTTAATGTCGTCTTCCGATATTAATTCTTGGTCAAATCCTACAAATTGTAAGTCTAAAATATATTCCTCCACTCTAGTCAATTCTATTTCATTTAAATTATAGTTTCTCAATTCATTTTTTTCTGATTGAGCATTTAAAGAAAAAGGTACTAAAGAAAGAAGAAGTAAGAAAAGTATCGTCACTGTTGATATTCTTATGTTCATAATTTTTAGTCTGAATAAACAATTATAAAGTATTCGCAGAATCCATTGTATTCTAAGATACTGCTGCTTCATTGTTTGTTTACAATTTGTTCAACACTTTTCTAGTTTACTAAAAATTCTTAAAAAACAAATGTTTTTATTTTAAGTAGAGAATAGTCATTAGTAAAAATTCCATGATTAGATTTCTATGAATAATTCCTTGCCAATCTTCATAAAAAGAGAACTTTTTCATATAGCTTCAACCAAAAGTGGAGAGGTAGAAAGGACAATTAGGCAAATTATTAGAGACTCTCAAAGTCAAAAAGAGAAACGTTTCAAACTTTTTTCCTATCTTAATTCTTTACCTCCAGAAGAGATTTCAGAGGATGATGAACTCATCTTTTTAGCTTTTGCCCTTTTATCTTACTGGAGTGAGGAATATAAAGAGATTATCACCATTTACTCTAAATTTGAAGATAAAATCGATAAAGCTAATCTTTCTTTACTTTTTGCTATTATGTTAAGTTACCGTGAGTTATATCTTCTTACCGAATTTCAAAGAATTACTCATAAAATAGCTGATGTTCTTGACAAACGTCGAGCTAGCAAAGAAAAAGAATTCTTGTTGTTAGCTTTAGATGAATTCAAATCAAGTGTTGATAATCGTCCTGAAGTAAAATTCAAAGCAATCAACGAAATTATACGTTTTCTTACTGATAAAATTAAGTTCAACACCCATTATTCTTTTATTTTAGAAACTCTCCAGCACGATCTTATTCAAGAAGCTTACTTTTTGACCGATGAAAAGTTAAAAAATGTCTGGATTGAATCTATGCTTGAGATAGCAAAGAATACTGAAAATGATGGTATGCTTTTTCAGCTTTATGCTTTTCTTGCTCGTTTAGCAGCAGAAGAAAATAATCTTGTCAGCTCTAAAGAGTATTTAGATGAAGCATTACAACTTTCTCAAAAAATAGAATCTGATAAACAGACTATTCTTTACAAATTTACCACTGCTAAAATTCAGAGAATTGAAGGAGATGTTAAAGGTACACTTGAAAATCTTAATAGTATCCTTTCTTATGACCATTTGACCAATCCTTTGAGATTAAAAATTTTGGCAGAGTTAGGTTATATTTATTTACACGAGAATGATATTGAAAAAGCTTCCAGATATTTTGCTGAAGCTCACGAAATTAATAGTCAAAGTGGTTATCTTAACTCTATGATAGAAATTTTACATGGTTATCTTAATCTTATTCAAAAAGTAGATCAAGGTCAAAGTTTTGAGAAAGGTCGTGAGTTAGCAGAAAACAAATTTGATTTCCATTCTTTACCTTATTATTACTTCTATAAAGGTTTATACAATCAGAAAATGGTTAATCTCCTTGAAGCAGTTAATAATTTTATTCGTGCTCTTGACATGTTTGAAGACCAGTTAATTTTTGAAGGAATTGTTTATACTTATGGTGCTTTAGCAGAATCTTTTTTCCAGATGTATAAAGTCACTGAGAAAGAAGAACATGCTAGCAATTTTCTCTATTACATCGACAATTTACTCAAAATTACTGAAGAGTTAAAACATCCTCTCTATGTTGATGCATCTATCGCCAAATCTAATCTTTATCGCTATATGAATACTCCTGAAAGAGTTTTAGAGATTTTGTATAAAGGGTTAGAATTTGCTGAAAATAACGATTTTCCTCATAAAGTGGATGAAATAAATATTATTATTGATAACTATAGAGAACCTGC
>CAZEQQ010000270.1:0-4305 GCA_964514425.1 uncultured archaeon | reverse complement strand
CCTATAGGAATTTCAGTTTTTGTTAACCTTACTTTCCAATCCATTCTCACGTTTAATGAAACGTCATTGGTAAAAATGCTAAAACTTGATACAGACTACTTTAAAGTTATTCCAACAATTATGTTTGCTTTCTGGTTCTTTTATATATTAGTAACGTATGGTTACAACACAATAGCAATAATACTTTTCTTAGTTTATCCAGAGTTAATTCTCATGCCTTTAATTGGTGTTTCTTGTTTTACTACAATAATAATCCTTTTCTTCTTGATTCATAGAATGAATCCTGTTTATTATAGTTCATTGAGAACAAATATTGGAGAAAGGATAGAAGAGGAAGTAAGAAGAACAGATATAACTAATTTCAAAGATATAGCAGTAAATGTTAATATTCCTTACAATCTAGTTCTAGAGCATTATTCTGGAAAAGCGATTGAAAAATATATGGAAAAAACAAATGATTTCAATCTAGATAATATAGCATCTCATTTTGGGATTGAACGTGATTCATTCACAAAAAAGTTAAAGAAAAAAGTTCTGTTTAGCTATTTAGATAAAAGCAAAGCGTATAATGTTAAAACTATTACCAATAATACCACTCTCTCAGAATCCTTTATAACTCAACATGCTGCTGAAAAAATTTATGACAATTTTAGAGAAATCTCTGATGAAAAAGATCCCAAAATCATTGCAGAAGAAACAGGTTTATCATATGGATTTGTTGAAAATATTGTAAAAGATATTGGGAAAAAAATCTCAATTTTTGTTGAAGAGGGTGTAAAAAAAATCGAACAAAAATTTGAAAATGTTCCTTCAACAAAAACCGAACCTAAATTAGACAGAGAAACTCAAATTAATAGACTAAAAGGTTTAATTCAAGTACATGGGAAAGTTGAGCTAACTTTAGCTGCAGAAACACTAAGAATGACACAAAAACAATTAATGGAAATGCTTTATGAGTTAATTGGAGCAGGGGAGATAAAGTTAACAATTGAAGAAGGATATATCGTTCCCTCCAAAAAAGATAGTATTGAAGAAGTCTTAGAATCACTCGAAAATTCATTCAGCAAATGGATGGAAAGAGAACATGTAGGGGATGGAAAAGCAGAATAGAAACTTTTCTTAATCCTTTTTCTTTTCCTTCTTGCGATTATCTTCTTCTAATTAATGTTGATCATAAAGATAATACCCTTTTTCTCCCAATAGAACAAAAGAAGCAAAGCTGAAAGAATAACCGTCCATATTATTATTCTTATCCAATCAGTAGAATACATTTTTACTCCTTTGTAATGACTCCTCTTTCTTACATTAAATCCTTTAAAATAAAGAGCTTGAGCTAAAAAGTTTGAACGATAGAGGGCAGAAGCAATAAAGATAGCTAAAGTTTTTGGAAGCCATTCCCAAATCTTTCCTGTAATCTCACCACGAATCTTTAACGATTCAATAGTTTCTTCAGCATCTTTAGCAATTCGTGGGACCATAGTTAGAACAAGAGTAGGAAGAAGAGCTAGACGTTGTGGAATACGCAAGTTTTCAAGCATTCGCGAAAGATCGGAAGGATTAGTTGTGGAAAAGAAAAATGAAAAAATTAGTGCTCCTATAAAAATTCGTAAAAATATTCTAAGAGTATGATCAAAACCTCCAAAAAAGTAAATGATAAGACTAAAAATGAAAAGAAAAGGGAGAATAGCCGTAACTATATTAAAAGAAGAACGAAAGTGTCTAAAAATAATTATTTCTAATAACACAAAAAGAAACAAACCTAATAAAATGTAGTAGCTGTTGAAAAGAAGAGCTATAAACTGTAATAACAATACTATTATTCCTATTAAAGGGTGAATATGGGTAGCTTCAGGATGAAAAAGTAATCCTGCATAAATTCTACGTACAAAATAAGACATTTATAGCGCCTCCAAATCACTGTTGATTTCTTCTATCGAAATATAGGGATAGAACCTTTTATCTAATGCTTTGTTAAGTTGTTGAATTACCCGAATAGTTTGATTAGGGAGAATCTTGGATTTATCCTTTAAAGAATAAAGTACGTCTCTAGTTGTTCCTTCTAAAACTATTTTTTTATCACCCATTAGTTTCGCTTCGGAAAAGTAAGGAAATAATCGTGGATCATTAGAAGCTATGATAACTAATTTATTCATTTCTTTTGCCTGATACAATAAAGAAAAGAGAATATTTCTACCTCTCTCATCTAATCCAATTGAAGGTTCATCAAGGAGTATTATATCGCTTTTAGTATGAAAAGCAATTATTATTGCTATTAAACGTCTTTCACCCTCACTTAAATGATATAATTTTTTGGATTTAAGCTCGTTAACATTATATCTTTCAAATATTTCATCTACTTTTTGTTGATTCTTTAAAATTCTAAAAAGATCCTTTTCAGGTGTTGGCCCTATGAGGAATAATTTAGCATTTTCTGGAATTAGAGTAGATTGTTGTGTTAGCAATTTTGTTTTGGTCACTCTTTTTCCATGTAAAAAGATTTTTCCTGATTTAGTCTTTAAAGTACCAGCAATAAGACGTAAAAGAGTTGATTTACCGCACCCGTTTGTTCCTAATAATGCAAATGTTTCTCCGAAACTAAAAGAAGTAGTCAAATTTTCTATAACACTACGATTGTAAGAGGGATAAGAAAATGACATATCTTCTAAAATTAAGGACATAGAATCATTTTGTTGTTTACTTTCTAATTTTTTATACTCGCTATAGAGTTTGAGTTTGTTTGCCTTTTTAGAAAGTAAAGTTTTAGCTTCTTCAATAGTAAGAATTGGCTGAGAATTGAATGATAAAAGCTCTGAAACTTCTGCTAAATCTACATGCCGTAAATGTTCTATTACTCTATCTGGAGTATTATTTGCAACAATTTTACCCTCTTCTAATACTATCACTCTATCCGCATTGGCAAAAAGGTAATCTAATCTATGTTCAAAAACTAAAACAAGATGTCCTTTTGAGACTAAATGTTTAAGAAAATGGACAAGTTTTTCTTCTGACGCTGAATCTATCCTAGCTAACGGTTCATCTAACACTACAATTTTCGGGATATGAGCAAAAGCTGTTGCTATCTCTACTCTTTGAAGTTCTCCCGAACTTAATTCAGTGACTAATCTTCTCAATAGGTGAGTTATATCCAGTTCTTCTGTTATCTTCTTAAGAGAGTTATGAATAAGTTGTTGTTTGAATTGTCTATTTTCTAAAGGGAAAACAATCTCTTCTTCAACAATAAGGGACGTTAAAAAGTCTGCAGGATACTGGGGAACATATCCCATTAAATCAATCATTTCTTGCCTTGAAAGAGCATTGAGGTCTTTATTCTCTAATACTATTTTCCCTCTTACTTCTGCATCTTGAAAATAAGGTATCAGAGTTAAAAGAGTTTGAGCTAAAGTACTTTTTCCTGAACCAGAAGCTCCAGCAAAAACTACCAATTCAGGTTTTTCAATATTAAATGTTAAGGATTCTAGTGCCCATTTATTTGAGTTAGGATAGCGAATACACAAATCGTCAATTATGAGCATAGGAATAACAGAAAGTAAAGGAATACAAAAAAATATCCATTAGTAGTTTATTAAATTTTTATAAAATGAAATTGAAACATGCAAAAAATATGCAAAAAATAAGACTAAGTTTATAAAAGTCAGAATTAAAATGTTGTTAATAAAGACACGCAGACTAAACAAACGCAGACACCGCCAATAGATGCAGACAACATAGGCGCGTCACACCAATCAATGCAGAGAAGGGAAGGAGAAAGACCTAAAAACAGATATTAATCTCCAATTCTTTGGATTATATTTAACTTTCTATATAAAGTCCGTTATTTTCTTTGACTTTTGTTCATTAATAACATAATCAGTAATTTGGTTTACAATTTCATTAAATCTCTGTGTAAAATTTTTCGTTTTTCTCATGGTTATTCTAAATGTAGATGAACTTTCTACTTCAAAAACATTTAGATCCAAAATTTTGAAAACTTCAATTAGATTATTAAATAAAAGATTAATTTTTTTTACAAAGTTTTTTTCATCAGCCTTATCTATAACTATTAAATCCTCAAAATGATAAAATAAGTGTTCCAAAAATTCTTTAATATGAAAAACTGTTGGCTTTTCTTGCCTTTTTCTTTGATTTATAAAACTAAAAACATGAGCTAAAACTATTCTAATAGGTGTTTGAATAGCTATTCTCACATTTGAATTATCTCCGCCTAAACCTTTTATCCCTTCTAAATCTTTTACTGTAAACTTCTGAAGAACGTTTTCTTGCTCAAACTTGCCAGAAGGCGGGAGA
>CAZEQQ010000269.1:0-4311 GCA_964514425.1 uncultured archaeon | reverse complement strand
AACTCCATAGTGATTGAAACCATATCTTCTATAGAAAAAGAATCAGTAATTTCCCGCGCCTCATCGGAAGAAATCGAACGATTATACTTATCAACAAACACCATATTTCCACTTGATAAATAATCAGAGATGTCAACTTTTATCCTTCGCAATTCATCGAGCAATCTAAATGCGCACATTTGGACATTGGAATGAATAATCACACCTTTATTTTGATGAACAGCATGAAGTAAAAGTGTTAGAAACAAAGGATAGTAATTAGTTTCCCCATTCGTTTCAATAAGAACAATACTTCCAGGTGAAACTCCTCCTCCAAGTAATGAATCAAGTTTTTTGATACCCAAACTCTCTCCAATGATCCTTGATAAGGGAAGTTGTTCTAAAGGGAGAATAATTACCCCATCTCTTGAAATAAGAAATCTATTCTCATAATTTTTAGGTTCAGCATTCCTTAACTTTGGAACAGAAATATATTTCAGAAGTTGGTTTTCTTGCATTTCTGTGCGTATCTTAATGATACCGTCGACCAAAAAGTCTTCTAAGTGGGAATAAGCATTACCATTAGTTTCAGTAGTAAAAACAAAAACAGTATTTAGTCCAGTAATCTCTCTAATAAAATCCATGAACTTCGCGCGAGCTGTATTCTCATATTGGAATTCAGAAAGAAATGCAGAAATAGAATCAAAAATAACTAGTTTTGCATTACTTTGGTTAACTTTAGCTTTCACTCTTGTTATTATACCGGATAAATCAAAGCCCTCTTTCTGTGTAACAGTTACTCCTTTAGGCACAAGAGACATCTTTTCAAGAATTAACATCTTATTCTTAATAGCTTCAGAAATAGTAATGTTAAATGAACTGAAATATGTTTCAATTTTTTCTACTTCAACTTCTGTTGAAATAAAATAAACAGGAAGTGATTGTTCAATAAATCCTTTTGCTAAGTGTAGAGCCAAAACAGTCTTTCCCGCTCCTGCTGGGCCTTTAATAGCATAACTTTGCCCAATTTGTAATCCCCCATTAAGCATGTCATCTAATTCTACAAGTTGGGTACGTATTCTCATATTAGTCTATAATAGTATTTATCTATCTTTTAAAAACATTATTAAAAAGGAAAAGCATTTCATTAAGGTTTATAACGGTTAAAAACAAAGAAATGTAAGCGTTTTTTGATAGTCGATGCAATAACAAAATTTTTCTTTACTGTTGTAGCTAATCTTCCCGCTCTTACAAGTTCAATAGGGTTAATTTTTCCATCTTGTTCGATAATTTGAACAAGATATGGACTATGTTCTAATCCTGGACCCTTAATGTAAACAGAAAAATCTACACCAAATTTTAATCCTGGACGAACAATATAACCTAATTCCCTTAGATGTTGATAAACAAACATTTTATTTGTGAAATGTAAATGATTAGCAGTACACTTCTTTAGAAATTCTGTTTCTTTCACTTTCAAATTATCTTCATTAATGAGGTGTATTTTCTTTTTTCTTAAAAGATAAAGAGTTTCAAAATATGAGAGTTCAAAAGGGTCTCGGAATTGATCTCCAACATTAGGCTTTCTTACACCAATAGGTTTACCAAAAAATCCTTCATTATATAACCTAGAACCATCTTCAATATCCCAAACTATAATACGTCTTCCTACAATTTGAGCAACTGGTAACTCAAGAGAAGATGAATCATCTTTTGCCATAAAATTTTTAATTTTCCTTTTGAAAGAAACGGATTCTTTAGGCATAGATAAACACATTCCCATTTACTTATGAACTTATTTTTTGTGTTGTTATTAGATACTTTACATTCCATTAATAAATTCAAAAAAAATTCTGACATGAGAGAGATAAAAATAAAAAGATAAAAGTTCTTCTTAATTTGAACTATGTCAAAAGCAAGTAAAGAGTTATCTGATTTTGAAGAAGTAACTAAAAGTTGTATCTATTGTGGATATTGTGGGGTTTGCCCTACTTACAAAGAGTTAAAATGGGAGAGTTATCATCCTCGAAGCAAGTTAAAATTGTTAGAAATGTATTTGAATGACAAAAATAATGCAAATCTATCTAAATCATTATTTGATGCTGTATTTGCTTGTAGCATGTGTTCAGCTTGTGAAGCAGTTTGTCCAGTAGAATTGCCCTTAGTAAGAGTATGGGAAGCTGTAAGAGAAGAGTCATTCAAAAGAGGACGATGGAGTACAAAACTCATTGAACTTTACAATAAAGTAAAAGATTCTCATAACATTTATGGATTAAAACCTGAAAATGGTTTAATACCTTCAAAATATCAAAATGAAAAGATGGAAGAAAAGATAGGAAAAAAAGCGAAATATCTACTATTTTTAGGGTGTAAATTCTCTTATTCTGAACAAATGGAAAAAACTGTAGATAACATATTTCAAGTCTTAAATCACTTAGATGAAGATTATAGTTTATTAGGTCCTGAAGAGCGCTGTTGTGGTTTTCCGATCATTGTTGGAGGTGGGTATTCTGTAGCAAAATCGTTAGCTCTGCATAATTATGAGAGAATAAAAGAAACAGGGGCTGATACCATTATTGCTCCTTGTGCTGAAGGGTATAGAGTATTGAAAAAAGTATATCCCATAATTTTGGGTGAAATATGGGACTTTACCGTGCTTCATATTACGGAATATATAGAAATGAAAATAAAGAACGGAGACTTGCTTCTAACAAACACAATAAGAGAAAAGTTAACCTATAAGGATCCTTGCGAGTTAGTAAGACATTGTAATGTTAAAGAATCACCTAGGAATATTATTAAATCCATTCCTAAGATTCGGTACGAAGAACTCACATCTAATCGTGAAGATGCTTTGTGCTGTGGAGGAGGAGGGTTATTGGAAACAAGTGACCCAAAATTAGCTATAAAAGTTAATGAAAGATTAATGAACCAAGTAGAATTTTCAGAAGCAGATATTTTGGTCTGTTCTTGTCCAACGTGTTTAAATTCTTTACAAGAAGGTGTAAAGAGAAGAGGATTGAACATAGAAGTGGTTGATCTTATCGAAATAGTCTTAAAAGCGATGGAGGATTATAAATGACATTAACTAGAAACGCAAAAGCTAAATTAATACGCCATTTTGGAGAAATATTTGTAGAAGAACCTCATAGGTTAAAATTGTACTCTCAAGACTTTAATAGTATGATAACAAAGGAACTAAGAAAAGACAAAATAATCCCAGATGGGATACTAGGGGTAAGAACAGAAGAAGAGTTAATGAAACTATATGAAGTAGCAACAGAAGAAAATATTCCTTTAATTATCAGAGGAAGCTCTTCTGGCGATGTAGGGGGGGCTGTTCCTTCAGAAAATGGGATAGTAGTGGACTTAAAACATCTAAATACCTCTCCAATAGTTGAACCAATAGAACAAAAGATGATCACAGGAGCATCTATTGACTTTAAAGATATTCAGAGTGTTGCAATACTTAATGGTTTTTCGCTTTGCTGTTATCCTAGTAATTTGTATTCAGCTACGCCTGGAGGATGGGTGGCTCAAGGAGGGTATGGTCTAGGAAGTTTAAGATATGGGAGTGCTTTAGATCAGATAATAGAATTAGAAGTTATCCTGCCAAACGGAGAGAAAAAAATCTTTGCTGAAAAAGATGACTTTAAGTTATTCTTTGGGAGTCATGGAACTTTAGGGGTTATAACTAATATAACATTAAAATTAAAATTCGATACTCCACTTAACCATCATGGTTGTACCTATGACAACTACAAAGGTTTAGCAAATGCATTAGAATATATGAGTGAGAAACTCACCCCTTATTCTTTATGGTTTATAAATCCAAAACTAGCAGAAGACTTAGTATCAAGATTTAACCTATATCTGCCAAATCGCATAACTTTGATAGCTTCTGAAGAGATAAGTTATGATGAAGCAGAGGTAACATTTAGAACTAATTTCAATAAAAATGTAAGGGAATCTGATGGACAAATCCTTGATGATAGTTATCTAAAAGAAATAGGTCATATTCGCCTCAATACAGTTTCTATTCTGAAAAAATATGGTTGTTTCGCTTTTGCCAAAACTATTTTACCTTTAACAGATATGGCAGAATATCTAAATAAAATAACAAATGTCTTTAAAGGAGAACTGAGAGTAGAAGGAAACATGATTTCAAATGTGAAAGTACAGTTATTATTGACCATTCCTTTTGTGAAAGGTACTCCTGAAAAAGAGCAAATTAAAACATACAAAGAGTTACAAAAGTGGGTGGAAAAAGCAGAAAAATACAATGGTTCACCTTCATCAACAGGGATATGCTTCAAAAACTCATATGTCCAT
>CAZEQQ010000268.1:0-4320 GCA_964514425.1 uncultured archaeon | reverse complement strand
CGGTGGGAACCAAAATAACATCAGTTTCTCCTAAAAGTATTTGAGAAACATTCTGAAGTTCTAAAGACGAAATATAGGGTAAATCTGCCATAACAATTATAATATTATCCTCTGTAACTTTAGAAATAGCCGTTGTTAAAGCTGCATTCAAACTATGTTCATTATCTTCCAATAAAATTACTTTATTATTGATTGGAAGTGAAGTATTTTTAGTTACAACATAAACTACTTTGTCTAACTCTACTTTATTAATCTCACTTAGAACATGTTGAAACATAAGAAATAGCAATTTTTCAACGATAGCATCTTCTAAATCTAAACGTAATCTGCTCTTATCATTATTAGTCCCCCTAAATGGAATAATAAAGGCTACTGTCATTTGAACTCACTTTGAAAGTCATCAACTAACTCTTTCATGATTAAAGGATCTTTTAGCAAAGGTCTAGCTAAAGATACAGCTTTTGCTCCTAATTTCAAATAATTCTTTATAACTGTGACTGAAGTAACAGAGTTATTTGCAATGACCGGAATAGAGGTATTCTTAACTATTTCTTTAATAAGAGAATAATCGGTTTCATTTTTCCCCACAACCATTGCATCAACGTGGATATACGCAATATCATATCTCTCTAATAGCTTTAGAAAGGAATGTAAATTTAAAACTTGATACCCTCTTACTTTTATTCCTATTGGCTTTGAATCATTATTGGATTGAAGAAATTGTAGTACTTTTGATAACCTGTCTAAATCTTGTGATAGTACCTCTCCTGATCCTAACCTTATGAATTCTTCTTGTCTACAGTGGGCATTCAACTCTATATAATCGACTAAAGGTGTGAGGAACTGGATCCTCTTCTCTGCTAAAGTATCAGTTTTAGTAATTCTAACATTAATTGCAATTTTTTGAGTGTCAGATAGTTTAGTGAGATTTCGTAAACTTTTTTCCCAAATGAATAGATCTTCTTCTGAAGAAGGAAACATAAATTCTCTTCTACCTCTCTTGAGAATAAGGTAGGATGCCTCTTCACTTTTTTTATCTAATGAATATCCACCCAAAATAGCTAATCCCACTCCATAACTCATCATTTGCTCACAAAATTGTATAGTAGATATCCCCGTCATTGCTGATTGTACGATTGGTGGAAAAAATAAGTGTGAGTCTGTCATATCCTACCTCTTTAATAGGAAATTAGCTAAATTAGTTGCATCTTGGGTGTCTTTAAAGATAATATCAGCTAATACCACATGAACATTCAACTCACTTTGTATTTTATGAATATAGCTTTGATCTTGATTGTCGATAATAAATGTGCTAATAAAGTCTTTATACAACTTAGCAATATCAAAGGGCGTGGGATTTAATCCTTTACAATACATTAATGCGTTAGTTGGTCCACTAATCGCAGATTGTCCAATAATTGGACTAATAGCACAGCATTTGTCTCGATACTTCGTTAACGCTTTTCTAATCTTTGGCAATGCAATAATGGGTCCTATGCTTGTTATAGGATTACTTGGACCAATAATTATTTGTGATGCTTTATCTAGGGCTTCAATTACTTCATCTGGAATAAGAGCGTTCTCGATATTCTTAATGTAAGTATCTTTGATTTCTATGTTTCCTTTATTTTTCACCCAATAATCTTGAAAATGTATATCTTGATTTATACCGGTTATTATCCTCGTTTCAATATGATTGGCTGTGCAAGGAAGTATTTGAGCTTTAACGTTTAATTTTTCGCATAAATCTTTAGTAATATCAAAAAGAGAATAACCAAGTTTGAGTCGCTCTGTACGATATAAATGAAGTGCTAAATCTTTGTCTCCAAGTTTGAACCATGTAGAAGGATCAAAAGTTTGAAGGGATTCAAAAGTTGAAAAAGTATCCTCTTTTATCCCCCAAAATTTATCTTTATCCAAAATATTTGCGAATAAATATAATATGGTATCTACATCAGGAGAAATGTACAGGCCATAACGCTCAACATCATCAGCTGTATTAGCTATTATAGTAATTTCTTCATCTAAAATAATCTTTCTAAAACCTTCGACCAATTTAGGCGTTCCTGTTCCTCCTGAAAGAAAACAAATCATTGGATACCCTCCTTTATCCAATGTTATAGTAATAATTCTTCGTCATCTTCGTCTAATTCAAAATCAACTTCTTCATCGTCGATTTCTTCTTCTTCATCGTCAATATCGTCATCATCCACATCATCTTCGACTTCTTCTTCTTTTGAACCTTTTTTCTTTCCAGTGGTCTTTGAAGGAACTTTTTTAACTTTTGTAGCCTTCTTTGTTAAGGTATCAGCCAAACGAAGACGCGAACTTGACTTTATTACATAACGGTAATAAGCCCCAATATCTCCTAACAGTGGACTTCTATCAATTTTTATTATATCTCCTGGTTTAGCTTGTATTGCTCTTACAGCCGGATCATTATCGAGAATCTTAGGTATTTGATACTTTTCAATTTTATATTTCTCTAAAAATGTTTGAACCTCTTCTTCTGTTAATTTAACGTGAGTAGGAACGATTTCGTGGTCAAAAATATTAAATAGGGGATTAGAACTACTTATAATCTCAATTCCTAAACTTATTGACTCTTTTTTTGCATAATGAGTCAATGGAGCTTCAGCTATAAGCAAGGCTTCTTGGATATCTTCTTCTTTTCTTAATTTATCCAAGTCACGGATGTTTTTTACACCTATACTTTGTTCTTTGGGAATACGTGCAACAGTTTTAATAAGATCATCGTCTTCTGTTCTTCTCTCTCCAAAAACATCCATGTATTCTTCCTTTTCATTAGTTTCTTTGATTATGAAACCTCTAAACTCAAGTATCTCCTTAACTCCTCGCTCAATTCTGTCTTCTTTCGCTTTTTGCTCTTTAGAGACCAATAATAAAACCTCATGATTTTCTGAATTAAATTAGATTTAAAATCTTTTGAACACTCACTTTTTTTTCTTTTCTTTATCTTTATTTGTTTTATCTTCCTCTTGAATGTCTGTAAACTTAATATGGAATGAACCATCTTTATCTAATGCTATTAAAGGATCATTAGTTTTACTTTCACTCAACAATTTATCTAAATCGACCTTAAAAACTCCTTCTTTTGTCAACCTAACAGTTTCTATGTGATTTGAAGTATATTCCTCGGAAAATTCTTCTTCCACCAATAATTCAATTTCCTTTTCATTGCTTTCCTTTTCTGAAAGAACTTTTGAAGTCTTGAATTTCAAAGAACCGCAATGTGGACAACCTTTAGATAAAATTTCCATAGATAGAGCTAATTTACTGTTACATTTTGCACAAGTTGTTACTCTATCTTTTTCTGTATTCATAGAACCACAGCAAGTTATTTTTGATAATTATTCTATCTCTACTGAAGAATTATAAATAAACTTTCCAGTATATCCGCAATTTTGGGGACAGCCTTTTTCTTCTAATTCTTCTACAGTTTTGTAGTCACCATCTTCTCCTATTTTTATTATTGTTCCACACTTACATCTATAAGGATAGGGAGGATTCTTTATTTCTCTATAATATGTGGGTCCAAAGTAATGATGAACAATGGTCTCACGAGAATTTTCATTAGATTTTATGATATATACATCTGAAGAATATTTATTTAATGGTGTAGGGAAGGCATATTTTGCTCCTTCATAAACAACTTTTACTATCTCCAAACCCATTTTTTCAACAATATCTGTAACTTTCGACTTTTTATTTTCTTCAATATCACAAGTAAGAATAATATATCCTCTAGTATGATGATTAACACACTGTACAGCTCTAGATAGCCACACTTCAAGAGCTTCTAAAGTCATAGGTGATTCTACAAATACAAAATCATATTGGTCTTTTACTACGGCTAAAGTTTTGGTTCGGAGATCGTGATTAATATAACGCACACTACGTATCTTATGTTCCATTTTCAGAGAATAGGTAAGATCTGGTACTCTTGGATCTATATCAATTATTGCCATATCTTTAGGCTTAGAAAGTTTACCCAAGAAAAAAGAAGATAAATCCATATCACCCAAAAAAATAACTCTTTTCCCTTGATAATCTAAGGGATTAAAAAGTAGAATCCTATTGAGACTAGATTCTATTGTTAAAAAATATTGATCTAATTCTGAGTTGGGTTCTCCGCGAATCTTAATCAATGATTCAAACTCTTCCAAAAGTTTTAGCTTAATATCATCTTCAATAGTAAAGAGACTCATACTTCAAGATTTTTAGCCATACTAAAAAATTTTTGGCTGTAAACTTCTGAAGAATGTTTTCTTGCTCAAACTTGCCAGAAGGCGGGAGAGC
>CAZEQQ010000267.1:0-4352 GCA_964514425.1 uncultured archaeon | reverse complement strand
TAATGTAATAATTGGTCCTTATGCAAATGGAACCTCTATAGATTATTATGTCTTTGCTCAGGATACCAGCAATAACACTGCACAAAGTTCAACATACAGATTTATCATTGGTGCAACTCCTCCATCTACAAATCCTCCCACAAACGATACTACCAATACACCGACAACAGATATAACAGTTCCTTTATCTTACTCTACACTTTATCTAGGAATTGGATTAACCATTATTGCCTATATTAGATTACTAAAAAAGAAAATAAGATGTTAGAAGAATATCTCTTTTTTCTCATTTTTTTAACAGAAGTTGGTAAGAAGACTTCTCTCTTCGGAGAGGTAATAAATATCAAAGAAAAGCGTATGATTATTTCTCAGAAAATAAGAGCAAACATGGACATGCTGCTATTTTAGAAGAGATTTTAATCGTGATACTAAAAAATTGGGAAAGTTAATTTAAACTTGATAAATTAGAATGGTTAGTAATAGGTTCGAAACTTGAAGAAGTCGTGCCAACTAAAGAAGAAAAAGAGACAATAGAAGAGTATGAAAATGAGAAAAAAGCTAAAATAACTTTTCTTAGAAATTTTATATAGTTCTTCGAGAAGTGATAATACTGTAAACTTCTGTGATAATATGAAATTCGAATCAACAACATTTGGATCAATAGTAATAGATGGAGAAAAATATGGAGATGTCTATTTATTAAAAAATGGCTCAATAATACAGAATAGAGATAAAAGTCACTCTCCAAAAATTAAAGGACACACTTCACTTTCTCAATGGGAGTTAGAGAAGTTATTAGAAAGCAATCCTGATTACTTAATAATTGGAACAGGTCAACTTGGGATACTACCCATGAGTAAAGAAACAAAGGAATGGCTCAATACAGAAATAAAGGAAAGAAGTCTCAAATTAATTAAAGATAGAACACCAAAGGTTTTAGAACAAATTAATAGTTTATTAGAAAATGGAGAGAAAATAGTAGGAATTTTTCACACAACATGTTAATAAATAATCAGTATTATTTCAGCTCTTTCTTTGTTAGATGTATTAGCGGGGCAGCATTACAAAATGCTTTCATTTACTTCACGCTCGAATTCTTCAACACTATATCATACTTTCCCTAACATAGTGGTTAAGAAAAAAAGATAGTTTATGTGAAAAAAATTATTCTCTTTTCCAGTTAACCATTTCCCATAAAGGAAAATCTAGAAGAGGAACATTAACTTTTTTCAATACTTCAAAACCTAGTCTCTCGTAAAAAACAACGTTTCTTTCAGTTTCAGTTTCCAGATAGATAGGAATATCGGGAGATAAAGATTCGATCATTTTTTTAACAAGAGTAGAACCATGCCCTTGTCCTTGTTTGGAAGGGGCAACACCTAAAACATACAAATAGACATAAGAGTAATTTTTCATGTGTTGAAGTTTATCTTTTTCGATAACAGAAAAGACTTGGGAAATTTTTTTTCCAATAGAGTAATCTAATTTTATTGCCTCTTTTAATGCTCCGGAGAGGAATAGTCGCCACAAAGTCATATTTGTGTAAGGATAAGGCAACCAAGTTGCTGCTGCATGGATATCGGGAGAATCAGCATAGATTACACCATATTTTAGAGCGAATTTAACAGGAACTCCGAAAACAACATTAAATTTCTCTTCTTTTCCCTTTAAAATTTCTTTCCAGATTGGATCCTCTGAAAAAGCTTCACCATACATTTTACATAATTGACGGAAATCCTTAGTTTCTGCTTTATATAAAGACGGAATAGTAGGTAGCTCAATAGAACTTAATCTCATAAGCACAAATAATTTCTCTAATTAATAAAACTATGCAATTAATGAATTAGACTACTCGCATCTTCTATTACAAAAAGTACTAACTTAGAATGTGCAACATAGCCTACTTTAAGAAGACTTGAAGCCTAACAGAGAAATCATTGTTTATGGCGAGATGGAGGTATATCATGTGTCTATTGTGGATTTGTCCTTTATCTTTTTTGCTTTCTGCTTTTTGAGAAATTTGAACAAAAAACGTTTTTCAACATTTCGCAGTGCCTTTGCAACTGCCTCAAGAGTTAAATATCATTAAATTTCATGCAGATAAATTTGGAAGTTATCTAATTGATATTCGCGGAAAATATATTCACAGAAACAAGTAAGATGAACCTTGGTGACAAAAATGGTTTTGGGGAAAAAAGAAAAACTAATTATGTGTATGGTTATTATATCTACTCTATTAGCTAGTAGTTTAGTAATAGAGGGAATGTCATTCTATAAAACGAGAGAACAATCACGAGACGATTTCAATATAACTAGTGATCCTAGCATATCTATAACGAGTGATGCACAACTTGAAACCAAGGCAACAGAAGAAGGATGGACAGGAGATGGTTCATCTTCTGATCCTTACATTATTGAGAACTACAACATTATTGCGGGAGGAGATACACCTGGTATCAGGATACAAGATACTACTAAATATTTTATTATCAAAGATTGTACCATAAGTAATGCATCTTGGGGTATCTATTTACATAATATTGCAGAGGGAACAGCAACAATTAACAACAATGTAATAAAAAGTAATGTTAACGTTGGAATCTATGTATCAGGTTCTTCTGTTAATATCACCGGTAATATAGTAAAAAATAACCTCTATGGCATCAACATATTATATGGCACAAATCCATCCGTTGTTGATAATAATATTATAAGTAACAACAGCTTACATGGGGTGCGTTTATTTGGTTCATCTTCAATTATTACTGATAACACTATCACCGGTAACAAAGTCAATGGCATTTATGTTTATGATTCAGCTACTTCCACTATTATGGGTAATACTATAAACAATAACGATGGGAGGGGCATCCTTGTAGATAAAACTTCTTCTGCGATTATTATAGGCAATACTATCATTGGTAACAACAAAGATGGCATCTATGGTTCTAATTCAGCTACGGTTAATATTACTTACAACAATCTAATAAATAATAACGAGCAAGGTGTTTTATTGCGGGATTCTTCTGCTAATATCACTAGTAACAATATAGCGAATAACACTCTGAATGGAATATTTATGTCAGGTTCTTCTGCTAATATCACTAGTAATACATTTTTTGATAACGACAAAACTTCGAAAATTGGGATCTATTCATTAGGTGGTAGTTCTGCAAACATTACCGATAATGAGTTCATTAAAAATAGTTTGACTATAAGAGAAGTCTCAATTGCAGATTATGCCAAATATAGAGTTACTAATAATACAATTAATGATAAACAGTTAGGTTATTTTGTAAGTCAAGAAGAGCTAGCACTAAATGATTTAGGCTATGGTCAAATAATCGTTGTTAACTGTTCGTATAGTTTGATATCTAATCAATACATAAACAATGCTGTAATGGGCGTGTCTATTCAGTGGAGTACGGGGGTTAACATTACCAACAATATAATAAATAACAGCATTTTGTATGGAATCATTTTAATGGATGATTCTTCTGCTTTTATTACAAATAATGCTATCAGCAACAGTAACTTTGTGGGTATCGAATTGCAAGATGACGCTACTGCTAATATAAACGCTAATAACATATCAAACAGCAAAAATAACGGAATACGTTTAATTCATAACTCTTCTGCTAATATAACTGCTAATAACATAAATGATAACGTAGAGCGTGGTGTCTATTTACGGGATGACAATTCTGCGAATATAACATTGAACAATATTAGTAATAGTCAGGTTGGAATATTTTTGTCAGGTTCTTCTGCTAGCATCAGTTACAATGATATATTTGATAATTTTTACGATGGCATCAGTTTAGAAGATTCTTCAGCGACAATTACCAATAATGAAATACGCAATAACAATGATTATGCAATTTATATGACTGGTACTTCTACTGCTTCAATTACTAATAATACAATTATTAATCATAACGACTATGCTATCTATCTTGATATAGCTTGTTTTGATTCTGTAATTGCGTATAATATTTTTATTAATAATGGAGCTGGTAACCCTTCTCAAGCGTTCGA
This sequence comes from uncultured archaeon, assembly GCA_964514425.1. Taxonomy (GTDB): domain Archaea; phylum Asgardarchaeota; class Heimdallarchaeia; order Heimdallarchaeales; family Heimdallarchaeaceae; genus CAZEQQ01. Next base: position 314 of record CAZEQQ010000267.1, on the reverse strand, counting down.
TAGTGGTATAGGCAATACATGGTATAATACAACAACTCAAACAGGGAATTTTTGGGAAGATTACTCCGGGACAGGTTCATATACTATAGATGGGGTGATGTCTGAAGATCTTTATCCTATTGTAGATACAGATGCTCCTTTTATCAGAGATATTGTTCATACACCGATTAAACCTGGTGAAGATGATCTAATAACAATTAGTGTAACTGTAACAGAAGAGTTAAAGTTGGAGAGTATACTACTATATTATCGTATAAATTCGGGATTATGGGGAACTGCTGGTTTCATGCTCACGGCGTCGTCTCCTTTCCGGT
>CAZEQQ010000266.1:469-4397 GCA_964514425.1 uncultured archaeon | reverse complement strand
ACAAATATTCCCAAACCAATTGGAAGAGAAAGACAAGAAAATCTCAAAGATTCTAAGAATGCAATCTTAAATTTTCGAAAATCACTTTGTAAACGAGATAAATAATTGAACCATAAAGGCTGTAATGTAACAAATAGGAATTGAAAGGCTATTCTAGCTATTGATTTCGCATTTTTATAGACTCCTAGAACTTCCAGACCGAAAAATTTCCCTACAATTAATTGATCTACAGAATCCAAGAAAAATGTTAGCACGAATTCTAAGTTTACCCATAACCCAAAGCTCAGCAACCTCTTTATTAGTTGAAAGTCAAAAACTAACTTTATTTTCAAATTGCTCCTAATTTGAACATATATAACGACAATTATTGAACTGCTGATATTTCCAATGATGAGCGCCCAATAACTCAGACCAAATAATGCTAAAGGAATTGCAATTAAAAACGGAAGAAGATCTGTCAATAGGCGCACCCAGAAAAGGATATTATACATAAAATCCCGCTCGAATAAGGTATTATGAACAGAGCTAAATGCTTTTATTATTATTTGTAAACTCTGAAGTCTTATTACTAAAACTAATCTTGCATCCATATAGAAAGATGCGATTAAAGGTGATATTGCGAAAATTATTAAGCAAGTAATTAAACCAAAGAATAAATTCAAAAAAAATACGCATTGAGCAGACTTTTCAACATCTAAATCAATTTTTATTAATACTTTATTTAGACCATTACTAAATATTAATGATAAATTAACTATTATTAAAGCTATTGCTACAAGCCCAAAGTCTTGAGGTGTTAATAATTTCATCAAATAAAGCAATGAGAGTGGAGCTAATAGAGATGTTAAAAAACTAGCAAATAAAGCGACTTTGGAGGCATTTAGAAATTTCTCTCTTAGCAATAGAACCATTCCTCTTTGAGGTGAAGTTTAATGTATTCTTCAAGGCGTTCTTTCATCATTTTTATTTAAATCTTTATGTTTATTGAGAATATTTGGCTATTTCATAAATTTTTCTTTTCTGCTTAGAGGTTACACGTTTCTAAAAATGGTGATAACTCTACCCGCCTCGATTGCAGCTAAATAAAGGGGTTAAATAGGTAAGTAATTAGACATGAACCCTGAGCATAACCTTGGACTAAAAGAAGAAAGTTAGTTAAAAAAATTTAAGCCGAGGACAACATCATAGTTATTAACTGTCCATTATTGGTTTACTGTACCTTCGTTTATAGGTGAAAGAAGCGATATGAGGATTACTTGAGGTGATATAGTGATAAGATAAATATCTCACCAATGTGTTTCAATACAAAATCACATATCGCCATAGGCAAGGAGCTCTAGAACTAAGTGTCTATGATAAATTTTTAAAAAATAGTTTTTCTGTTACAACAAGAATAAATCACTTATCAAATACAACCATCATAAATGACTTAAAAGAGGAAGGTGAAACACTCTGGAGAAGCAGAAAGAAAACGTATAGGAAAGAGAAAGCTTTGAACTCCCAGTGCTTAGTGATCTTTGGCAACTGTGTGTTAAAGGTTTGATGTGAGCACCAGAACAAGACCACCTCTACCTTGTGACCCTGCTTGATGAACCCTCACGGTTCATTCTAACCGTGTGTGTACGCCCCGAACCTTAGAAGCAAGATGATTGATACCACTTATCCCTACTAATGTGTTCTTGTATGGCTCTCCACATTAGGTGTTAGCTGATAATAGGGTGCAAATACATGCGATTAAAAATGAGAAAGATGAAAGAACAACGTTTAGAGATAACAACCGTACGATGACATAGGACCTATTAATGCTGTGCAGCCACCCTGAAACCTGTGGTAAAGTAGAACGCACCTAAAGAACGATTTTAACTTGTAAAATGCTGCTCTCCAAAAGTATCCTGACAATTATAACTTTAGTAGTCTTCATCAAGGAACTGATGTGCAAAAAATAGGAGGAAGATTTATGGCGCGACCACGAGTGCCCAAAAGCACAACTAGCTTAAGGTAGGCTAAAAATTTTTATAAAGTTAAACCATTTAATTTATATATCCTTTTATTCAATTTCTTTTATGCAAGACTTTCTACTTTTGCTAATGAGATACAGTTTTATTCTTGGCTCTATTGCTTTAGTTCTATTATTAACAAAATTTGTTTCTAAAACAAGATATAGAGTTATGGTACCAGTATTGAGTTCATTGATTTTTTTCAGCATTGTATTTATATATCAGTTCATTTGGCGTTTGGAATGGCAATTTCGTGGAGATGAATATCTTGTTTTTACTCTATATTTTGATAAAGGACTGAAATACGGTGCAGCAGTCGGATATTCCGATCTTATTTTTTTCGTTGCCCAAATTTTTAATATCTCTTTGTATAACTCAATGATATTAATAGGGTTAATTTTGTCACCTTTTATTTTTTACTTTGTTTCCTTTTTTTTGTTTAAGCAAATATTATCCTTCAAAGATGCAAATTTAGCTACATTTATGTTTCTATGTTTGCCTAATATATTTTCAACCTTTCTCACTGGCATTAAAGATAATTTAGGTCTTATCATAATCATTAGTGGTTTGAATTTATTAATTATTGATAGCAAGGAAAATATAAGAAAAAAATATATTTTAAATATTTGCTTTCTATTACTATACCTTCTTCTTTCATATATGCATTTAGCGAGTTTTGTTATTGGCTCAATTATTTTTTTTGTAACCATAGAGTTTAAGACAAGTACCTTAAATAATAAACTCTTAACCTTTAACCCTCTATACTATGGAATGATTGCTATTGTTGTTTTTACAATATTTTATATTTATGGTGATTTACTCTATTCTATAATAAATATTTTGATACTACACTTTTTAATCGGTTATTTAAATTCCTCCCCTTTTATGCTTTTTAAACTGTTTTCGGAATTTCTAACACCAATACACACTTTAATATCTGAAGAACAATATCTATTAGGATTTTGTATTGGTCTCTTAATATTGGTGTTCATTATGTTCATTAAGTTAATTTTTTTGTTGCCAAGGATAATTTCTTCTATTAAACGTAAGTTTCGCTCAATACAAAAACTCAAAGCGCTAAACTACAACAAAACATTCTTAATAATCAGTTTAATTATCAGTGTAATAACATGGGGCTTTTATAGTTTGCTTTACTATGATTACATTTTAGAAATTTATTCAGGGTTATTCGCTTACATTCTTATACAATCAGTGAATATACTTATGTATAGCATTTCATTTTTTTCAATAATCACATATTTTTTTGACTTAAATCGTTCATTTCCTCAACGTTATCAATTTTATCTATCGCATTCTGCATTAGTATCTTTTTTCTTGTTTCTTACTTCAGCAATAATGCTATTAATGCTTCTATCATTTATGATAACAATGGGTAATGCTGAAAGGAGATTTCTTAGATATCTCTATCTCTTTCAAGTTATATTAATTATGATACTTAAAAACTATTTATTTGACAAAAAACGTACTGTAAACAAAGTAATACTAAATTTGGGTTATTTTTTGATTTGCTTTCTCTCACTGATGTTAGGGACAATGGATGAGTTATTCTATCAACATATATACCCCTTGTAACCGCCCTTATGTAATTGTAATCGAGGGTGGGTAGAGCTAACATAAGTACTACTTTTATAGAAATTTTTTTAACCTAACGTAGCAATGACAAAATTGAAATGTTTGCACTTTATGACAAAAATTCTATGAAAAGCAAAACCAATAAAAAAACTATTTTAGTTTTCGTTGACTATTATACTCCTGGCTATAAAGGTGGAGGAACATTAATTGCTGTTGCAAATTTTGTCGAAAGGTTTCAAGATAAATTCAATATTTTTGTTGTCACTCGAGATAGAGATCTAGGCGACAATAAATCATACAAAGGCATGAACACAAGAGAATGGATTAGAAAGGAATCA
>CAZEQQ010000266.1:0-459 GCA_964514425.1 uncultured archaeon | reverse complement strand
CACAGAAACCAAAAAATTGACTCTTAATTCAGTTCTTTCAATAATAAGACAAATAAAACCTAGTTTCATCTATCTTAATGCTATCTTTTCAACAAAGTTTAGCCTTCTCCCGCTGATTGTTCATAAAGTAAATAAAGATATTAACTCAATACCTATACTTATTGCGCCTAGAGGACAAGTATCTGAAAAAGCATTGATGATAAAGAAAAATATTAAAAAAGCAATAATTTTTCTATTAATAAAACTAAATCTATCAAAGGAATTAACATGGCAAGCAACATCAAAAAAAGAACTAGAAGATATCAAAACTATATTTGGTAAAAGTACTGAAGTGATTTTGTTACCTGATATTATAAATTTCGTACCATATAACGAAAAACTATCACAGATAGATAAAATTAAAGGAAATTTGAAGATTGCTTTCTTTTCTCGAATCTCTGCCATTAAAAATCTTGATGG
>CAZEQQ010000265.1:0-4401 GCA_964514425.1 uncultured archaeon | reverse complement strand
TCTGTATCAACAAAATAAACTATAGTATTCATTAAAAACATTCCAAGTGACATAAGAGTGAGAAATAATCCCCCTCTTCTGGGTTCACAAGGCAAAAGATTCAACCCTTTTTTTATCTTTAAGATGACTTGATATAAAACATTGTAGAATATTGCTGGTGAAACTAGTCTCTCGTCTAATATTTGATTAACTATCTTTCCTGTTGAATTTATATGAGGAACTATTTTGTCAAATTGTTCCTCAACTGAACCTTTATCATTATTTAAATCATTAATTGCTTCCACAATCTTTTCAGATTCTCCAATCAAAGCTACAAGAATTGGTGGTAACTCATCATTAATCGGTTGTTCCATAACAATACAATTACTCCTTGATTTCTGCAAAGTTAAAAATTTATCCTTCTAGAAACTCTAACTTTTTCCTATGAATTAATCCCTCTTCTAGAAAAGAAAATATGTCCATTTCATCTCTTTTTTGGGCAAAGATTTTATTAAAGAACATTTTTGCTTCTAACTATGAAATACGATTTTGATCAGATAATAGAAAGGAAAAACACTTTTTCTATTAAATGGGATTTTACTGAACCTTTCGTTGGAGTTAAAGATGTTCTACCTCTATGGGTTGCAGATATGGACTTCATCTCAGCTAAACCGATTGTTGATGCTTTGGTCAAAAGGGCGTTACATGGTGTTTATGGGTATAGTTATCATAAAATACCTCAATATCTAGATTCGGTTATAAATTGGATGGAAAGAAGACATCAATGGACCATAAAACCTGAATGGATCCTTTATTCTCCTGGTATCGTGCCTGCTATTAATTTAGCAATTAGGACTTTCTCTAATGTTGGTGAAAAAATAATAATCCAACCTCCGGTCTATTACCCCTTTATGTCCGGAATACAAAAGAATGGTCGTATTCCTGTTTTGAATCAATTAAAGAGAGAAGGTGACAAATATTTCATGGATTTTGAAGATTTAGAGAAAAAAGTGAAAGATTCGTTAGTGAAGATTTTAGTTTTATGTTCTCCTCACAATCCAGTAGGAAGAGTATGGACTAGAGAAGAATTATTGCGGTTGGGTGATTTATGTTTAGATGAGAATATTCTTGTTATATCTGATGAAATACACCAAGATTTGGTATTAAATGGTAATAAACATCTAGTTTTTGCTTCATTATCAGAGAGATTTAGTGAAAATTGTATTACTTGCACAGCTCCTAGTAAAACTTTCAATTTAGCTGGTCTTCATATGTCCAACATTATTATTTCTAATAGAAGGTTAAGAGATTCTATGCATAATACTCTCGTTGGACAGAATGGTTTAATGTTAGCTAATCCTTTTGGAATAGAAGCTACAATTGCAGCTTATAATGAAGGCGAAGAATGGTTAAAACAAGTTTTAGAATATATTGAACAAAATATTCTTTATATTGAGGAATTTCTAAAAGAACATCTTCCTGAAGTCACGCTAATTAAACCGGAAGGAACTTATCTTGTATGGTTAGATTTTACTTGTTTTAACTTATCTAATGAGGTTTTAAAAGAACTAATGCAAAAAAAGGCAAAAGTAGCTTTAGATGAAGGGTTTATTTTTGGTGCGGGTGGTGACGGATATGAACGAATTAACGTTGCCAGTCCTCGATCTATGATAGAAGATTGTATGCACAGAATATTAAAAGCCGTTAATTCTTTAAAAGAAGCAGTTAATTCAAACTAAAAATGACATCTTATTCTTTTTTCACACAATCTCTCTCTAATTTTTTATTTATCTATGTTTAGACTTTGTTATCACACTTTTTAATGTTGAATTTCTAATTTCTTTTAAATTGGCAACATTTAATCCTTTTAGTGATTTAAGCATAAAAATTTAAAGAACAAAATTACTTTTCGTAAAACTATTGGTAAAATTAATATAAATCCATAAGTTTTCAAGTTTATAATATCCTATATGAAAAATTTCAGCGGTGCTAAAATTTGAGTTATCGTGAGTTAGAAGATTATTACAAAAAGAGAAGGGAGTTAATATCAGCAAAAATTAATGATGATTTATTGGTTAAATTCTATTTTAGATTACAAAAGGGGAGTGAAATACGATATGAAGACACTAAAAGTTTTCTAGGTCCTGAAAATAAAATTCGTGATATTTTAATAGACATTCAACAAGAAAAAATAGTCAAAAGAGATCTTAAGAGAATATTAGACCAAGTAAGAATGCTCAATGAAGTCGGAATAAAAATTGTTTATGGTGATTATGGTCATGGTAAATCACAAATGGCGAATATTTTAGTTGAATGGTTTAAAGATGAAGATAAAAATATTCTAGCCTACTTAGAAAACATCACTACATTACGTGATTTTATAGAAAATTATGCAAAATATGCTCAAACTTTCTTACTAAATAATGCAGAGCATTTACTTTTTGATGGCCAACAATATCTTTCTATTTTGCTTGAAGCTCAAAATCCCGAAAATAGTCTAACAACTTTGAGGCAGAATTTCATTAATTTTGCAAAATATATGTCCAAAAACAGTCATACTATTGTTTTATTCCTTGATGAATTAGATAAAGTAGCCAGAGACCCAATAGAATTGCAACATTGGATAGACCTTTTTATTTCACTTAATGATGAAAACTCTTTGGGTATAGTATTAGTTATCCTTATCCCACAAATAACAACCAACACTTTACTTCAAACTGATACACGTATGGAAAGATGGAATAACTTCTTCTCATTGGATGCTACACAATTAGATGGAAAATATGGCAGTGTAACATTAAAAGGAATAGCGAATATTTTGGCAATTAGTACCCACTACAATTATTTTGAGATTCAAGATGATGGATTGAATTTTGTTTATGACCTTTATACTTATAAAAAAGACTATTTACAAAATGCATCTTTAAGAAATGTCAATACTTGGGCTGTCAGTGTAAGTGAATTTTTGATACAAGCTGATAGTAAATTTGAATTATGGGAGAAAAAAAGAGGATTTTTGGCTTTAGATGAAATTGAACAAGAAAAAATCATTGAACGTAAACTTAAAATTTACTTGGCAGAAGACCAATTACCCCACTTTGAAGTTTTTCTTGAAGATTTAGCTGAAGAAGGGGAAGAGGAAGAAAAAGAAGTTTACCGTGTAAGATATAACCCTGAAAAATTACGTGTAGACGAAGAATTTTCAGACGGTCATTTCGAACAATTAGTAAATTATAAAAATACAGAAACATTAAAACACAAAGTAGCAATAACAATTAACTACAATTTGGATGTAGCAAATCAAGAATCGCAAATAGATCGTATAACCAAAATTGCTAACAACTATCCTGTGTTGTTCTTCTCCATAGGACCAGACAAAAATACAGGAAAAATGATACAAACACTTTTTGATCGATTATGTGCAAAAGACCGCTATAAATACCCAATTAAAGTAATTAATATACCTACAAATCTTGTTTATCCTTTACTTATTTTGCCTAATGATAGCAAAGATAAAAGTTTCCCATTTATTCTTCAACTCTTAATTACTTGGGCGAAAATCATGACTGGGCATCGTGATGAAATAACATATTTTTTAAAAGAATTACCCAACTTAATGTCCCAAAGAACTATAACACTAAGAAGCTATGAATTAGCTGGTATCCCCATTAAACAAATACAAGAAGATGAAAATATTACTGAAACATTAATAGATAAAGAGCAAGAGATAGAAAAAGGAAAATTATTTTTGTCTGCTATGGTTATTTCAATGTTAGAGAATGTTCAAAGCTTTAAGTATTATACCACAATTCAGAGAGATATCACTGAAATGTTAGCAAGGGAATTTCCAGAAGTTGCTTCAACGCTAAATAGAGAGTTAGATAGCACACTAAGCAAACTTAATCTTGCAGGATATGTTTCTTTTGGAGGAGGGAAAAGAAGAACAGTTAAAAAGGAAGAAATATGGGACGAGAAAAAGGCAATGGAAACAATAAAAAACTCATGATAAAATTTTTCTCTCACTCTTTTAATTATACTTCTAAATTAGAACTTTTAAAATGCCATAGGCAAGTATAAATAGGATTAGACTTATTTGATATCTGTTCAAAATGCGATACTATAAGGGTGAACCCTCAAGGTTTGTGATTAAGTACAAAGGCGGAAGAATAAAGAAAAAGGGAACAGGAATAGGCTTTTGGTACTTGAAAAGATTAGTGAATATAGTTGCAATTCCTACTACAACTACCGATTCAAATTTTATTTTCAATGAAATTACTTCTAATTTTCAAGATATCACTTTACAAGGTCATCTTACCTATCGAATAACTGATCCTCTGAAAATTGCTACAATATTAGATTTTAGTATAAATCCCTCTAATGGGCAGTATTTATCTGAAGATCCTGAAAAATTAGAACTAAGGA
>CAZEQQ010000264.1:0-4401 GCA_964514425.1 uncultured archaeon | reverse complement strand
TTAAAGGATATAATCTATATTACAAAGCAGAAGAAATTGAGATTAATATACCTCTATCAATTGGTAATCTCTTTTTTTGAATATGTGATGACTGCTTTTATGCCATTTCTAATAGTTGCCAAAGGTTTTACAAAAGATACTGTTGCAGAACTTTTATGGATAACAGCTTTAGCACTTATGCTCTTTAAACCCCTTATGGGTAGCATAATTGATAAATTGGGATTTAAAGTTCCCGTTACCACCACTCTCTTTTTGTCCGCAACTACACTAGTTCTCTTTGTTATGACCGATAACTTTATTCTTCTCCTTTTAGTTTACATGCTTTATAATGCGAGTACTCTTACAGCATATTTAGGCGTTAATACTACTACTATACGATTATCAAAACCCACAGAAAGAGGAATAGCTTTAGGTGCTTTAGGTTTTTATGTATCACTAGGTCGTTCTTTTTCTACTATTGCCTTAGCCCCTGTATGGACAATACTGGGTCTTGAGGCAGTGTTTCTTACAACTGCAATTATAGTCATATTATGCGCAATTGTTTTATTATTTACTGCAAAAGGATTGGACTTGGATAAAAAAGAAAAAATAAAAGACGTGTCCTATGATTAATATTCTTCTTCAGGCTTGGAAAATTCTTTTTTCTCTTCTTCTAATTCTTGAATACATTCTTTAACTTTAGTAATAATAGCCGATCTTTGAGCCACAAGTAACTTATTTTTAGTGTTCAAATCTGGGCTTTCTGCAAATATCTCAACAACTTCTTTCTCCTTTTCTGAAGTTATCTCTACACTCTTAACGTAATCTCTAATCATTTCTAGTCTTACTAATACATTTTTGTAATCTTTGTATTCTGCAACTTTGTCTATCTCTTTAGGAATAGCTTGTAATTCTAAATTATACTGTCTAAACTCTTTTAGAAGTTTATCAAAATGCGTAATCAGCTTTTCTTTCCTTTCTTTTATGGATTTATCTCTAGTTTCCTGTTCAATTTTTGATTTAGCTACTTTTTTTTCTCCGCCCCAAATTAGGTCATGAACCTTTCCATAAATGTAAATGGGAAAAGGTAAACAAGATATCATAAAAAAAATAGGCATAAAATAAAGCATTGGTAATGCTAAGAGTTTTGGTAAAGCTTGAAAACGTTCTTCGAATAATGGATCAACAAAATCTTTGAAGCCAGGAATAGATTCTTGTATGATCAAAAATAACGCGCTATACAACAAAACTATGGGAACTGCTACTGCTAAAGCTTTCAGTAGAACATTAACCATCTCGAATGTTTGCTGTAATGACACCTCATCTTTGTATTTATATAATGATTCCGTTGTTGTAAGCCATGCTACAATAAAAGCAAGAGGAACAAGAAAAATCGCGATTACAATTACATCCAAGCCAAAAAATGCAACCATTAGTGCGCTAATACCCAAACTAATTAAAAATGAGAATATTATTTGGTTAAGACTCTTTGTCATTCTTTCATAAGACATATGTGTTTTTTATTTTTCCTCATAAAAAAGGATTTTGTATCTACTAAGAAGTGAGTTTGTCAAACCATTCTAGAGTAAACCCTACTGTACTTACAATACTGTTAGAACTTTTAATGGGATATTGTCTAATTTAGTGATTTTTTTCCATTGATCTCCGATACCAATCAGAGCAACGAGCATAACAGGGACTGCATTAGCTTTTCTAACTAAATTGGCTAAAGCAATTTGTGTTGATCCTGACCTAATAATATCATCCACAATAAGCACTTTTTCACTTGGTCTAATAAAACGTTCTGGAAAGTAAATCGTTTCTACTCTACCTGATGAGGTAGTGTTAATGTCCTCGTAAATGAATTTTGAACCTGTTCCTACAGGTTTTTTCTTTCGTGCATATACTCCGTCAACATCAAGAAAATGTGCAAGTGACATAGCGATGGGAATACCATCAACTTCGTTTGTTATAACTTTATCAACTGAACGTGGAATAATCTCCCTATAATAGGACATAAAAAGAATTGCATTTAGTGTTTTAGAATCGTTGAGCAAATGTGTATTATTTACTGCAATATTCCCGAAATTATCAGAAAAAACTGTTATATGTTTTCGAATTAACCCTTCAATAGTTAAACCAAGCTCAACATTGTCAACTAATACTTCTGCTAATTGGTCTTTCAGTTTTGATTTGGGAAGAGCTTTACCATTCATATAACGTGATAGATTAGCAACAGAAACATCTACTCCTGCTTTATCAAGATAAGATGCGAAATTTTCTAATGTGCTATTGTATCTTTTGTAAGCCATTTGAAGTAAACTTATTACCATTAACTTTTCTTTAGCATCTATTAAGCTTTCATCGCCCATGAAGTAGAAATAGTATAGATAGGTAAATCTCTTTTGGTCTATGAAAATGTAACTAGAAATTGTCACAAAAATTCACTTACTCAGTTTATCTTCTTTTGCAAAACATTGCAAAACATGTTGTCTTTATAATTTTTGTTTATTTGGCTTATCCCGCGTGTTATGTGCCGACATAAACTCCAATAAATTTCGACATATTAGGAACTTTTATTAACCCCTTTTTTTGATTTCCACAGATAGACAATAATTTATTTTTACATTATAATGCAAAAGAGGTACTAAAATGGACGTATATTCAGGAAAAGCCAAAGACATTGTTAAGTTAGAAAAAAATCGTGTAAAAGTTGTTTTCAGGAACTCTATTTCCGCTTTTGATGGTGAAAAAATGGATGAACTGGAAGGAAAAGGTGTTGTGAACTGCAAAACTTCAACTAAGTTGTTCAATATATTAGAGCAACACAAAATACCTACTCATTATATTGAAAATGCTTCAGATAATGAATTAATCTGTGAACATGTTTCAATTATCCCCGTAGAAGTAGTATGTAGAAATATAGCTGCAGGAAGTTTTTGTAAACGATATGGTTTAGAAAGCGGTCTTGTTTTAGACCCTCCCGTTATAGAATTCTTTTATAAAAGTGATCCTTTGCATGACCCACTTGTAACAAAAGAAGTTGCTATTCAAATGGGTTGGGCTAGTGTAGAAAACATTATGTTAATGGAAACTTTAACTAGAACAGTAAATCATATCTTAAGGAAGGTATTTGATTTATGCTCTCTTACATTAGTGGACTTTAAACTAGAATTTGGTTTAAATAATGATGAGCAGTTATTAGTTGCTGATGAGATCTCTGCAGATACAATGAGGTTATGGGAAAAAGAGACAAAAGAAATAATGGATAAGGATCGATTTAGAAAAAATATGGGAGATGTGATCTCGCACTTTAAAGATATTGATAATCGACTAGCTAAATTAGAAGATATTCCACTGGTACCATTTAACGTTATTGCTGAAATTTCTATAGATTTGAAAGATTCAGTTTTAGATCCAGCTGGAGAGATAACAGAGCGAACATTAAAGAGGCAAAATTTTGAAGGAATAGAGTTAGTGAGACTAGGAAAGAAAGCAAAATTAGTTTTCTCCCTTCCTGCTTCCACTGACTTGAATGTTTCAATAAAGAAAATTAGTGAAAGCATTCTTTCAAATCCTTTGATTGAAAATTATACTTTCAATCTCAAATTTCAACCTTTATAATTAGATAGGGTGAAAAAATGAAAATAGGTGTAACTAAATTCCCTGGAACAAATAATGAACAAGATATCGTAAGGGTTTTACAAAGTTTAAATGTTCAAAATCAACTAATTGGCCCTTATGATGCTGAAAAACTTAATCAACTTGATGCTGTTGTAATAGCTGGTGGTTTTTCTTATGGTGACTATCTCCGACCTGGAATAATAGCTGCAAAAACACAAATGACTGAAGGTATAAAGAAGTTTGTAGAAGAAGGAAAATTTGTTTTAGGCATATGTAATGGTTTTCAAATACTTTGTGAAGCAGGAATTTTACCCGGAGTTTTAACTACGAACACATCTACTAAATTCATAAGTAAATGGATAAGGATAAAGACAGAACATACTTCCAGCATATTTTTGAAAGAAATGGAAAGTATGATTTTAAACATCCCCATAGCTCATTTTGAAGGCAATTACTATAACCCTTCAGAAGGAGTAGACCTCTTGAAGTCAAACAACCAAATAGCATTTAGATATTGCACAAAAGAAGGGATTGTTGATGAATTGAGTAATCCTAATGGATCAATAGAGAATATTGCAGGAATAATCAGCAAAGAGGGAAATGTTTTAGGTATGATGCCTCATCCTGAAAGAGCTAGTTTTGACTATTTAGGTTCCGAAGATGGAAGAAAAATATTTACTAATTTAATAGAGGAGTTGAAATAAAGATGTTAACAACAGAGGAGCATAACGTAGCTGTTTCTGCTTTAGGTAGAGAACCTAACCTGGCTGAAATTGCTATCTTAGAAGCAATGTGGAG
>CAZEQQ010000263.1:0-4402 GCA_964514425.1 uncultured archaeon | reverse complement strand
TTTTCCTTTTTCAATTTTTCCTCCTTGGTTCTTGTGGGTAAGCAGACTAATCCCATTTAGTTGGGTAGTAGATGCATTTAGAAGTTCAATGGGGGGACTTGAGCCTGAACTAATAAGCGTAGGTATATTAGGACTCTCTCCTTTATTAACTGAAGTTTTATTGATCATAGTAATCAATACAATACTCTTAACAGTAGGAATAAGTGCCTATAGAAGGGTTTTGAAAAAATCGTTGAAAGATGGAACATTATCACACTATTAGATTTCTCTTAGTGCTTAGGATCTAAGAGAAATTTTTTTTTAATTTTCTTTGAAATTTCTTTGAATATTTTCCAATAACTCTTTATTTTACTTCAAATGTGGTTTGAAGTCTTATATCTCTTGAAGATGAACCAATCAATAATTCGTAAGAGCTTTTTTCGTTTATCCATTGTGCTTCTTCTTGTTCATAATAAGCTAAGTCTTCAATAGGAATAGATATTATTACTGTCTCTTCTTTGGTTGGTTTTAAAGAGATTTTAGCAAAAGATTTTAATTCTTTGAATGGTCTAACTACCTTAGAATCAATAGCACGGACATAACATTGAATAACTTCTTTACCTTCATATTCACCTATGTTTTTTACTTTTAGAGAACATTGTACGGTTTCTTCAGTGGAGTATTTCTTTTTGTCTAGTTTAAGGTCAGAGTATTCAAAGTTGGTGTAAGATAATCCATGTCCAAATGGAAATTGAGGTTTAACATCATTTGTGTCAAAGTGTCTGTATCCTACCATAATTCCTTCAGAATATCTTAAACATAATGTAGAATAATATCGGAATTTTTCGCTAGTTCGTTGTCTTATTTGATTTATACTAGTTTTTGTTGGATCTGGGACATAGTGTGCAGTAGTAGAATAATCATGATAATGTTTTGCCATAGTAAAAGGCAACTTGCCTGAAGGATTAGTTATTCCAAATATTATTTCTGCGATAGGTATCCCCGCACTCTGACCAAGATAGAAACTATGAATAAAAGCAGGAACATTATGTACCCAAGACTCTGTTTCGATATCACCTCCAGCATTAAGGACAACAATAGTGTTATTGTTCAACGAACTTACAGTTTTAATTAATTTATCTTGCCCTTTATGTAAAATCCAAGGTCTATCCCAGCATTCTGACTCTTCATAAAGGTTAAAACCTACACAAACTACAACAACATCTGCAGTAGAAACGATGTTACTTTGTTTTTTACTTAATTTATGTAACTTAGCATTTATAAAAGTGATATCGTCAGCTTTTTGGGATAAAGATTTCATCGCTTCATATATGCTTAAACTGGAATGAGGTTTAACAAAACACGATCCTCCACCACTAGTAGGTGTAAGATGTCCATTTCTTCCGACTACAACGATTTTCAGTTTTTTTTCTGAGTTAAGAGGAAGAAAGTTATTTTCATTCTTCAGTAGCACTACACTTTCTCTAGCTGCATCAAGAGCAATAATGTCATGTTCCTTACCAAACTCTATTGCTGAAGAATCTTTAAGAGGTCTTTCATATATACCCATTGAAATAAATACTGAGAGTATATTGCGGACTCTTGTATCTATATCTTCTATGGTGATTTCTTTAGTTTCAAGTAATTCTAATAGTGTTTTCTTTGCATAGTGTTTTGGTTTAGGCATTTCAATATCTAAACCTGCTAAAAGGGGACCACTTGAACTATACATTGAATCCCAATCTGAAATAACAAACCCATCAAACCCCCAAGTGGAACGAAGGATCGTTGTTAATAACCATTCATGCTCACTACAGTGAACGCCATTATAGAGGTTATATGCACACATAACACCTTTTGACTTTGCTTTCTCAATCGCTGCGCGAAAAGCAGGAAAGTATATTTCATGTAGGGTTCTTTCATCGACAATGGTATCGGTAAAATGACGATCATATTCAGAATTATTGACTGCAAAATGTTTAACAGTTGTAACAACACCTTTACTTTGTACACCTTTTATGTAAGGTACAACTAATTCTGAAGCTAAACAAGGGTCTTCTCCCATATACTCAAAATTTCGCCCATTCGTAGGAACTCGGTAAATATTCACTCCTGGAGCGAGAAGCACGGATATTCCTTTAGCTCTACACTCCTCTCCAATAGTTTCGCCTACTCTTTCTAGTAATTCTTTATTCCAGCTAGCAGTAAGAGCGACCATCACAGGAAAAGCTGTTGAGCGACCATAGGTTCGAATACCAGATGATGCATCACTTGTCCATACTCGTGGAATATTTAATCTTTCAACACCAGAAACAGCAAAAGTTTGTTCTCCTGCTAATAGATGAATCTTTTCGTCTAAAGTTAGCTGATCTAATAAGAACGATACTTTCTCTTCATTTGTTATATTTTCAGGAAAACTAGGGAGAGCATAAGTAAGCTCATCTTTAAGTATTTTTTTCGACATATTGGGAGGATTGAAGAAAATTGATGAGACTAATTTTTTGATTAACATAAGTTGAACAATCCACTATATTTTTAAGAAAAAGAGAGAATAAACATAAAATATTTTCGTTAAAGCGAATATCGAAAATGGAAAAAGAATTTTTTGCTATCAATTTAAACAGCATTCAACTATCTTAGTTTGATGTACGTTTTTCTAGAATATTCCTTGCAAGAAGATAAAAAAGAGGGTAAATGATAATTAATACGAGGAAGATTATTGCCCAAACTGTGGGTGTAACCACACCTAAAAATTGTTGCATCATTAATGCAAGAGAAATAACGAGCAAAGCAAATATAACGAGAAATATGAAAGAAACTAATGAAATTAAAGCAATACTATGATTTTTTCCTTTTTCTGAATGCATAAAAACACCTGTTTTGTTTCCCTTTATTAATTCTCAATATCATCAATTTTTCGTTCTAATTTTGCTATCTCTAACTTATTTCTGTGAATAAGCACGCCTATAACTTTACTAATGATATAAACAAAGACAAAAAAGAATAGCCAACCAAAAAGCAGTAAAAAGAAATGAGGTTGCCATCCTGAACCACTGAATAAATTAAAGAAGATATAAAAGATAAATGCACCAAAAGATGAAATGCCTAAAATAATGAAAACTTTACCAAACAAAGACTGTTTTTTGTAATGTATCAAATCAATCCAATCTTTTTTATCGTCTTCTGTCATTCTAATCAAGAAAAAATTGACAGAGATAAAATAAATCTTTCGACTAGAAAGAAAGAAAGAAAGAAAGAGTGAAGAAAGAGCGAGAGAAGGAAGAGAAAATAGATGAGACTATTAGATTGTTAAACTTTTATGAAATTTTAAAAATTAGTTTAATCTTTCCTTTATTTATCTTTCCCGCGCAAGAGAATCCCTTTCGTAAGGGGGAGGGGGAATTGACATTCAGAAACGACATATTTATCTTATAGATATACTTTTGCCACTTAGGTGCTTCAATGAACTGGTTTATCATCACGAGTAACGAATGTAATCTCTGTTGTGAGTATTGTATGAATGAACCTCACCCTGATTTACCAATTCTACCGAGTTATAGCATTGAAGCTTTAGACCACTTCCTTTCCACCGATTCTGCCCCAACATTAGCATTTTATGGAGGAGAGCCTTTATTGAATAGAAAGTTAATAGAAGAAGTGATGGATACAATTAATGCTAAACATTACACTATACAAACAAATGGTATTCTGCTTCATTCTCTTCCTACAGAATATTTGCAAAGATTTAGTACTATACTAATTTCAATAGATGGAGATGAAGAAATTACAGATAAAAATAGAGGAAAAGGTATTTATAAGAAATTAGTCAAAAATAGCCATAATATAAGAGATAGAGGTTTTGCTGGGGATTTAATCGCAAGGATGGCAATATCAAAAGATGCAGATATATATAATGATGTTCGCCACCTCCTAGAAACCCCTCAGTTGACTTTTGATAATGTTCATTGGCAAATAGATTGTCAATGGGACGATCTCGAACATACTAGATATGAGAACTTTTCTGATTGGATAGAAAATTATAATCGTGGAATAACGAAGTTAGTTGAATACTGGGTTGAAGAAATGAAAAAAGGGAAAGTGAAAGGAATAGTCCCATTTAAAGGAATTTTTAGGCATATTCTTAAAGAAACAACAACAACGTTACCATGTGAAGCAGGACTAGAAAGTTTTGCTATTAGAACGGATGGAGCTATAACTGTATGTCCCTTACCCCCCGAATATAAATTTTCAGTAGTAGGGAATATTTCCGAGAATAAACCTTTAGAGGTTTTTAATTCAGTAAAAATATCTGACCCCTGTCCTGAATGCGATGTCTATGGATTATGTGGTGGTAGATGTTTGTTTGCTAATAAAACAAAACTTTGGGGAGAAGAAGGGTTTAGTTTAGTGTGTAAAACAGTAA
>CAZEQQ010000262.1:0-4405 GCA_964514425.1 uncultured archaeon | reverse complement strand
ATATGAGTGAAAATATTAAAAAATTTGAACCAAAAATTCTTGAATTTAATGAAGAGAAATTATGGTTTTTGCCTTATTCTAACCCAGAAATATTCTGTAATGGTATATTCATAGGTACATCTAGAGATGAGTTGAACTCTATGGGTCCTCACTTAAAGAGAATAATGTTCTTTCTCTCTAAGTTGTTCTAATTTTTTCTTTCAGAAAATAGAGGAGAGGAGTTAATAGTTATTTTTGCCACTTTTCTTTTCTTATTCTTCCTTTTCTTCTTTTTCTTTATCATCTTCTTTCTGATTTAGAAATGTTTCAATTGATGTCTGTACACACATATTTAGACCTATTTTCTCTAGATTTTGTTGAATATGTTTTGGTATAGAACAAAATAGGTATACATTTCTTGTCCATATTTCTTCTATTACAGCACTATCGCCAATTCTTCCTTTGTTCCAGTTTACTTTTCTATTGTGGTAGATTCCATAATCATTTGTTAGAACTAAGTAACCGATAAAAACAGCGTTTTTTCTTATAGAATTGATTGTTTTAGTTTTTATTTCTCTCTTTATCAAGTTTAGAAGATAACTTTGCAATTGTTCTTCAAATTTGCATTCTAATGCACTTGTGATCTTTTGATAATGCTTAACTTCAAAAACTAAGTAATAAGTTCTCTCTCTGATTTCTCTTTTAGCTAAAATATCTACTCTCCCTGATTTAATACTTCGTTCCTCCCATACTTTAAAACCATTATATTTTAGCAGTTCTGCTATATAATGCTGTGCTTTTCTCCACTCACAATCTTTGGTTTTCTTTTCACTCATTTGAATCAAAACTATGCAACAGACTTTTCCCACTCTTCAAATTTGGCCGCACTTTTATAATCTTTATTTTGCATTGCTATCTCTTTAGCTTTCTTATAACAGTTTTTTGCTTCACCCCTCAATTTTAGCTCTTCGTATAAAATACCAAGATTTGCCCAGGATATCGCCTTCAAAGGCTCTAATGCTATAACTTTTTTGTAGATATCTATTGCTTCATCATACCTTTTTAGTTCTTTTAACACGTTTCCTAGGTTATTTAAAGTTGCTACATCATCAGGATTTATAGCTAACACTTTTCTGTACATTTCTTCTGATTTTTTGAATAGTTGCAGTTCTTGATAAGCCAAAGCCAAATTAAACAAAATTCTTGGGTCATCAGTTTTTAGTGTAACTACCTTTCTTAATACCTCACTTGCAGATAAATAGTCCTTTGCTTTCATTAGTAATTCTCCCGCTTTATCCCAAATTTGTGTTTCTTCCCAAGGGAGATAACTTGAAACGGTTTTTAAAATTTGCACTAATCTTTTGTCATCATGGATAACACTGAGAATTGCAGATATTTTCTTCAAATATGTTTGGACATTTTCACCTGTAGCTATTAGCATTTCATAAATAGATATAGCATCATCATATTTCATCATTCTTTCATATACTGAGGCTAATTGTTCTAACAACTTTCTATCATTAGGAAAATGATTTACTGCCAAAAGTAAAAGATCTAATGCAGTGTCAAATTTTTTTCTATGTATTATCCCTGTTGCAAATTTTGAATAACATTTTGCATCAGGTATTAATTGCAGATGTTCAAGGAAATAATCATATTCTTTTTGAGTTTCAATACTTATAATCATTTTTCCAGCTAATTCCCATGCTTCTTCATAAGTAGATTCGAGTGATACTGCTGTTTTCAATGATTTTATTGCTGATTCATTTTTATGTTGATAAAAGAAACACTCTGCTAATGCCACCCAATACTCTGAAATGTTGTTTTTTAACGCTACTGCTTTTTTTAAATATTCTTCAGCAACACTATAGTGTTTCCCATCTAGAGCTGCCCGTCCAATAAAAAACCAGAATACATGACTGTGTTGCTTTACAGTTGTTAGAGCAGCTAAATTAATGAAGGCATCATCAGCATTACCATTGAAAAGTGCTTCTTGTCCTTTCACAAATTCAGGGAACGAAAGCAAGGAACGTAATTCTAGTTCATATTCTTTTCTTAATTCACTTGATTTTGGATTTTTTTCTACTAATAATTTGATTTTTTTAGAGTGAGGGATAAGTGAAGTGATGTCAAATATTCTGTATGCATCAGCACCAGGATTGAGTTTTTCTTTGTATCCCAATTCCATAAATTGAGGTGGAATAAGTTGATAAATATCCATTGCTCTCTCAAATTCTTCTCTCAAGAAATATATTGCTAATAGATTAACTAATGCAAAAACATAGTTTGAGTCTACTTTAAGGATGTTCCTGTATAATAATTCTGCAGTTTCATAATTTCCCGTTTCTAAAAACGTATTAGCTAATAGTAATAATTCTCGAAGATTTTCATGGTTAAGCTCCTCTGAATGATTAATTATCACATCTTCTAATTTTGCAACTTCATTTGCCAAATCCTTAAACACGCTGTTATCTTTAAAATAAAACAAATTAGTTGAGTAATCGCCAGGGATAAAACAAGCATAAACCTTAGTTGATTCTTTTACAATCTTAGAGGTTAAACTATCCAATATGTTTTTTTCCTCATCTGATTGTTTCTTTGTGACCTCTTTCAATTTCCTAAAGGGAATAGGTTTTCACCCCTATATTTTGCTGTTTTATTTGAGCTTTAATAGTGCTCTTCTTCCCCAAATGAGACTATTCTTGTTAATTTAATAGTATCCTTTTGGTTGTATTTAAAGGTTGCTAGATTGACATTTTTGCACACTATAGACTTTTAAGAAATTTATAAATTTAGCTAATTTTTAAGAAAAAAAGTGAAGAAAATATTATGTATATTTCTCCTCTAATTTCTCCTTTTTCCACACAGTTCCTATTTTTTTATCTTCTAGTTTTATTCCTATATCTGAAAGAATGTTTCGTGCTAAATCCGTTAAATCATATCTTTTGGCTTCTCTTAATGCTATTATTAATTCCATCAATACAGCTAAATCTTTATTGGACGTATTCGATTTTCCAAAGTTCTCTATGTTAATGCCTAATATACCCAAAAGTTCAACAATTTTAGAATGAGCGATAGCGAGTATTTCTTTTTTTGTTTCTTTTTTGGCATTTACTTTCTTTAAAAATCTCATAATACTGTGAATAGCCCCAACAGTATTCAGATCATCATCCATACTGGTTTTAAATTCATCTTCTAGAGTTTTTAAGTCTTCAAGCAGAGATTCGTCACTATTTCCTTTAAATTGTTTAATCTCTTTTAAAGTGTCATAGATTCTTTGCACCATAAGTTGAGCAGATTCAATAGTATCACTACTAAAATCTGTATTTTTGCGATAATGGGAAAATACAAGAAAGAAACGTATTACTATAGGGTCGTAGATTTTCACAAGTTCTCTTATTGTTACTTTATTACCCAAGGATTTACCCATTTTTTCTCCATTAATGGTTAAATGTTGTGCATGCAACCAATATTTTGCTAAATCTAATCCATTTTTGGCTTCTGATTGTGCTACTTCATTAGGATGATGCATCATAAGATGTTCGATACCACCACTATGAATATCTATTGTCTTTCCTAGATATTTTTCTACCATTGTAGAACACTCAATATGCCAGCCAGGGTAGCCTTTTCCCCATGGAGAGGACCATTTCATTATGTGTTCCGGTGGAGCTTTGATCCATAATGCAAAGTCTTTTGGATGTCTTTTTTCTTTGTTTAAAGAAATTCTTTTGCCTACTGATTCATCGTTGTAAGTTACAGGATTAAGTTTTCCATAAGCCGGGAAAGCATTAGTATCAAAATAAACAGATCCATTTGTTTCGTAAGCATATCCTTGTTGGATTAATTCACTCACAAAGTCGATTATTTCAGTGATATGACCGCTAGCACGAGGGTATATGTCTGCACGTAGAATGTTCAAAGTGTCCATATCCTCAAAAAATCTCCTTATTTGGGTTTCTACTAGTACCATGGGTTCAACATTTTTCTCTTGTGCTTCCTTTTCTACCTTATCCTCACCTTCATCTGAATCATCAGTTAAATGACCGACATCAGTAATATTTTGCACCCAAAAAACATCATATCCTTTCCATCTTAGATAACTTACTAAAACTGCCCAATATGAGTATGTTCTAGCATTTCCAATGTGCATGTCAGAATAAATTGTTTGTCCACATGAATAGAATTTAACCTTTTTTTCTTCTATTGGAACAAATATCTCTTTTTCTTTATTAAGGGAGTTGTATAACTTCATTTTTCTTACCTTATTTGTAGTTAATGAGACCCAAAAAAATGGCTCATAGTTTAAAATTTAAAATTTAAAGTGTTTATTTAATAATCTAAAGAAAATAGCTGTTACAACAAGGATTTAGATTATTTGATTTCATCAATTATTCTTGCTGTTTTACATTATTTAAAGATTCTG
>CAZEQQ010000261.1:0-4422 GCA_964514425.1 uncultured archaeon | reverse complement strand
GGAAGAGGGGGAATAGGCGCAGTTATGGGGTCAAAAAACCTTAAAGCAATTGTAGCAAATGGTGAAAATGTTTCAGTTAAGCCAAAAAATGAAAAGTTATTCTCAAAAATACGAAAAAAGATGGTAAGTCAGATCAATTCTAATAAAATGACTTCCAAATACTATCGAACTTATGGAACCAACACTTATGTAAGATTAAGTCAACAAAAAAATATTCTTCCTGTAAGAAATTATAAAGCAGGTTCATCACCGAAAGCAGAGCAAATATATGGGGAATCATTCGTTGAAGAATACAAAATAAAGTATGATACTTGTAAATATTGTTCCATACTTTGTGGTCATAAAGCTGAAATAAAAGATAAAAGTTACAAAGTTCCAGAATATGAAACAACAGGATTAATTGGGTCCAATCTAGAAATTTTTGACAAAGAATTAATAAGTAAATGGAATGAAATATGTTCTCGCTTAGGAATGGACACAATAACAACGGGTAACGTTTTAGGCTATGTTATGGAAGCAACAGAAAAAGGCTTAATGGAAAGCAATCTTTCTTTTGGTTCGCCTGAAAATATAGAAGATACTTTATACAAAATAGCTACAAGAAAAGATTTAGGGGATGAATTAGCAAATGGAGTGAGGTGGTTATCTGAAAAATACGGAGGAAAGGATTTTGCAATACATGTTAAGGGGCTAGAAATGGCCGCCTATGACCCTAGAGGAAGTTGGGGGCAAGGTTTATCATATGCAGTTGCTAACAGAGGAGCATGTCATCTATCTGCAGCGTTAATGGCTACAGAAAACTTTCTGGAATTCATAAGCGGAACGACAATAAGGGCAAAACCACAGTTAGTTTTCTTTATGGAAAATTTGATGTCAGCGTTAAATATGATGCAAATTTGTACATTTACAACTTTAGCCTGTTTAACAGAACCTCCCCTAGTGAAATATACACCAAAACCTATATTGAAAACATTTATGACTTATCTACCCAACATTGCCCTTAAATTTATTGATATCTCTATTTATAGTAAATTGTACCAAGCTGTAACAGGAATTAAAACGACTCAAAAAGAATTTCTAGAAGCAGGAGAACGAGTACATGTTTTAGAAAGGTACTTAAATAATTTAATGGGAATTAAGAGGGAAGATGATACTTTACCCTTGAGATTACTAAAAGAAGGAAGAACAACAGACGAAAATAATTATGTTGTACCATTAGAAAAAATGATGAATAAATATTATAAAATAAGAGGATATGATGAGAAAGGAATACCTACAAAAGAGATAATGGACAAACTAGGGTTGAAAGAATATTATGAGAAAAACCAATCTTCCTTGGAAAATGAAGAAATAGAAAAAAAAAAGATTAAGCGAGTAAAAAAAGTGAAAAGAAGAAGTAATTTAATAAAAAAGGCAACAACAACTATTGTTTTTGCAATCTTGGGCAGATCTTTTTCTACTCTCTCTAAATACGACAGTCAGCTAAAGCATGAAATAGCTTCTTGGCCAGAAAATTATAAAATAATGTTCAAAGTCGAACCTTTTGGACCAACTTTAGGATTAGTTAAAAAGGGTAAAGACAGATTAAAGAAAAAAGAACTAACAGAAGCTCAAGCTGATATTGTGATTTATTTTAAAAATCTTGATGCAGCATTCACACTGTTAACAGCACAGATAGGAACACATACAGCTTATGCAGAACATAAAATATATGTGAAAGGAGATGTAACGAATAGTATATCCCTTATACGTTGTTTAAATATAGTTGAAACTTATCTTTTTCCAAGTTTCATAGCAAAAAGAGTGATGAAAAAACCACCAAAGATAAGAAGAACAAAGAAATATGCGATGAGAACATATCTCTATCTATTAACAGTACCATTTGGATTATAATTGAGGTGAAAAAAAATGTATATACCAGACTATTACGAATTTGAAAATCCAGTTAAAATTATTTCAGGTAAAAAAGCGTTAGAAAATTTAGCTTTTGAATTAGAAAGATTAAACGTAACAAAACCAATAATACTGACAGATCAAGGAATAAAAAAGGCAGGGTTACTTAACCATGTTCTAAAAGCTTTAGCTGACACAAAAATAAATATTGCGCAAATATATGACGCAATACCTGCAGATTCTCCGATACACATAGTGAATGAAATAGCAAAAATGTACTTAGCAACAAAAGCTGAAGCAATAATAGCTATAGGAGGAGGGTCAGTGATAGACACAGCAAAAGGGGTTAATATTGTTGTTTCAAACAATGATTTTCAGTTAGAGAATTTCATGGGTGCAGGAATACTAAAAAAACCTCTTAAACCTTTCATTGTTATTCCTACGACATCAGGAACAGGATCAGAGGTAACAACAGCTGCAGTAATTAAAGACGAAAAAAAGAACATAAAAATGGCTTTCTCATCGAAATTCCTTTTACCAAACATAGCAATACTAGATCCAAAAATGACATTAACATTACCTCCTTACGTAACAGCTTTTACAACTATGGACGCAATAACTCATGCAATAGAAAGTTATACCTGCATACAAAAAAACCCAATGAGCGATGCTTATGCATGGAAAGCAGTGCAAATTCTCTGTCAAAATGTAATTGATATAATAAAAAACCCTAAAGACGAGAAAAAAAGGATACTTCTAGCTAATGGGGCAACAATGGCAGGAATAGCTTTTTCAAATTCAATGGTGGGAGCAGTTCACACTATGGGACATGCAACAGGAGCAGTAGCAGGGATAGCACATGGAATAGCAATGAACATTTTCTTACCTTATATACTAGAATACAATTTTGAACACATTCAAGAGTTTCTAGCAGAACTACTTCTACCGATTGCAGGGGAAGAAATATACTTGAAAACAAAAAAAGAAGAGAGAGCTAAAGAAGCTATAAAACAGATAAGATTACTTCAAGATCAACTCTATGAACTAGTGCAATTACCAAGAACATTAGACGAAGCTGGAGTAAAAGATGAACTATTCGAAGAAATAGCAAAAAAAGCTATAAACGATGGTTCAATAACTTTAAATCCAAAAGAAGTAACGTATGAGGATGCGTTGAAATTACTAAAACTTGCACAAAAACGATAATGGGAAAAGAACTTTATCTGCATTAAAACCTTCCTTTTTTTTGAAAAAAGTTTTAGATAAAAATTCTAATCAATAGTTATTAAAGTAAGTAGATAGTTGTGTTTGTGTATTAAGAGTTATAAGAGATAGAAAAGAAAAATCTAGAGTTGAGAACATCCACTAGACCTTTGATAATTAAACAAAAATACTACTCTAATTGTAAAATTAATATAGGTATTCAAAACATCTGTTATCTATCAAAAATGAGAAATGAGAGATTATATTAATTAGAATAAACTTTATATATGGGGGGGGGAAAACAATTAGATGTATAACACATTAACTTATTTAAAAAATAGATTGATACAACCCAAATACATAACAACATTAATAATCAATGACGAGAAGTAATATTTATGAATAACAAAAAAATAAATGAGTTGAAAATAATGAAAGTGATAAAAAGTATAATACTATTTATAATTCTTGCATGTATAATTGTATCACCGATTGTTGAGGCATCTACCTTTAATGCTACTTGGGCAGCGAAAAAAGGAGATAAATTTACTTGGGAAATAAAAACATACGAACTGGCAGAAGATGATGAGTTTGTGTTAAGAAGCTATGGACTAGTTCCTATCAAAGAAGGAGATATGATAACTGTCACAGTAAAGGACTTTGTAGAAAACATTCAGAATATAAAAGAATCTGCTGAATTTGGATTAGAATACGCTGATTATGGTAATCAATCAGTAAATCCTTTTATTATTGCTGAATACAGAGTTAATAATAACAAACTCACAAATAAGCAAATAGACATACTATTAGACTATTTACACGACTTTATTGTTCCAATATCAATTTCAGTAGATAATCAAACATCTGAATACTTTGATGGGTTAGCGGAATTTTACAATGGAAATCCTTCGATGTTTGAAAATTCTACTGCTGTAAATACAGAAGAAACACTAGAAGTGTATATAAACAGAAAAACTACAGAAGATGTGTTAGGATATGAGGTTTACTATCAGTTTGAGAAAAAAACGGGTCTACTGTTAAGACAAACCGATGAGTGGTTTAGACTTGTTGATGGTGAAGAAGAAACGATAGTGAGTATGAATGTGGAATGGAAAGAAACTTCATTTTTATCTATCAGTACAGGTTTTCTTTTCTTTTCTTTCCTTATAACTGGTTTAATCTATATTTGTATGAGAAAGAAATAATATTCTCAATTTTTTTATTTTTTTATAGTACAGTTTTTAGAAGTATATTCACAGCAGAAGAATCGATAATTTGTTTTAAAGCATCAACTGAACGAGACTGAGTATAGACCACACCAGGACC
>CAZEQQ010000260.1:0-4429 GCA_964514425.1 uncultured archaeon | reverse complement strand
TCTGGCTGCTTTTCGTCTGATGTCTCTCCCCTCCTATCTTTATCTTCTTTTTCCCATACTCTCTCTCTTTTCCTCCTTCCACTTCTCCACCTAATGCTTGTGCTATCATTTGATGGCCATAACAGATTCCTAGTACTGGCACATTTACTTTTTCGAAAAAATCTTTTTCCAATGTTGGGGACTCTTTATTGTTTATCTCTCCTGGTCCTCCTGATAATATGAATCCTTTGAATCCTTCTTGTGGTTCATAGATTATTTCTGCGAATACGCCTAAATCTCTTATTCTCCTTGCTATTAGATGTGCATATTGCCCTCCGAAATCAAATATTCCTATCTTATCCATACGTCTCATGCTCACTCTATCCTTACCCTTTTTTTCTTTTTTCTTTCTTACTTATTTTTCTTTTCTTTTCTTTTCTTCTTTTCACTCTAATTCAACTTCTATTTCTTCCGTCAATTCTAATATATTTTCTTCTATTGGTTCGTATCGGGCTTTTATTGCAATAATTTTTACTCCCTCTTTGTAAGCTTTTTTCAATGTTTCTGCAAATTTTTGATCTATTCTCCAATTAGGAGAGAATTTTTTTACTTCTTCTCTTTTAACAATAAAAACAACAAAACTCTCTTTCCCTTGCTTTTTTGCTTCTATCAAATGCTCTAGATGTTTACTTCCTCTTATTGTTGGTGCATCTGGAAATAATGCTGTTTTTCCTTCTGCTAATGTTACACTTTTTATTTCTACTAAAACTGTCGTTCCTTCTTTTTCGTCTTCTAACAAAAAATCTAATCTACTCTTTTTGTATACTACCTCCCTTTTCTTTAGAGTGTATCTTTTTAATAGTTCTATTTTTCTGTACTCCTCTTCAAATAACTTATTTGTGATCTGTGAATCAATGTTAACCCATTTTTCTCCTATCCTTACTGCCACCATTGTATAGTTGGTTTTTCTTTTCTCTCCTTTTCTTTCTTCTAATAATACTTCACCATTCTTTTCTAGTAGTTTTGTCATTCTTCCCGAATCAGGTACATGCACCTTTTCTAGTTTCTGCTTCTCTTTTTTCTCTTTTTTTTCTTCTTGCTCTATCATTACATAAGCTACAAAGCGATTTGGTCGCTCTATGAATTTGGCTCTGATGTATTCTCTTTGGATCCTCATAATATTCACATTAATTAATAGTTAATGGCTTTTTCTTTTTCTTTTTCTCCATTCTGTTCCACACTTTCTTTTTCTTTTCTTGCTTCTCTAAATTTCCTTCTTTTCTAATCTGAAGTTAGTATTAAGACAAGTTTTATATAGTATAAAATGCTATGTTCTATCACAAACAGAAAATAAGTGAAATATTATGAAAAACGTAAAAATATTTTCCGTTTTCCTTTTATTTACCTTGGCTCTTTCTTTATCAAATGTTGCATTTGCTGAAGAAGATATTACCTGGGGTGTTCAAAAGGGCGACGAATTTGAATGGGTGGTTAAGACTTTAATCATTCCTGAAATACCTGAAGAAGCTGATGACGAAATGGGTGATTTTGACCCTGAAGAAGACATACCTTTCAAACAAGGTGACACTATTAAATTAGTCATTGACGAAGATCTTCCTACCAATTATACTGAAATGTATGACAGTGAGATAGGTGATTATGTTTCTCTTTACATCAACGATGAAGAAGAAGATCTCACAGACATGGACTTTCCATTGGTTATGCCTTTAACCATGAAAGAAGGCGATGAAGTCATCGACATGTTCGAAGAAATGGAAAACGAAATGAAAGAGATGAAAGCAGAAATTGAAGAAATGCTTGAAACATTAGATGCAATGATTGAAGCAGACGAAATAGACATGGAATATACATGGAAATTCGATATTACAAGCACTGACAAAGTCCTTTCTCTTGATGCTGGTTTCACCATGGAAATGAACGATGGTGATGATTATGTCAAAGCTGAAATGGAAATGTTCATTAGTTTTGACAAAGAAACTGGTGTTCTAAAAGAAGTTAAAATGTATTTGGACTATGATATTGACATCGCTGAAGATGTAGATATGGGTGTTCCTGAACTTAAGGAAAAAGACACTTTTCACGTTGAAATCGTTGAAAAAGGTGGTTTCTTAGGCTTACCTATTTCTTTCAGTGCTGCTTATGCTTTATTAGCTGTCAGCATTCTTGGTCTTTCTGCTTTAGTTGTTAGAAGAAAATAATTTCTTCCTCCCTTTTTTCTTTTTTCACAATTTTTTATTATTTTTAATTTCTCTTTAATTTCTTTTGTTGTCTCTTTTTATTTCCTTCATTTTTTCTCTCTCTCCTTATCTAAAAAAATAAATAGTGTTGCTAATTGGTGTTCTTGTTCAAATGACCACAACAATACTACTAGATGACCGTTTAAGACCTTATCTCAATGCATTCCACACTTATGTCCAACAATTTTATGCACCATCCGATGTGCAAATTCAACGAAATATTACTCTTAAAGAAGACCATACTGAACGTGTTCTCTCCAACATTATTGCTTTATCCAAATCTCTTGACTTATCCTTTGATGACACTTTTCTTGCTTCAATTATTGGTTTATTTCACGATATTGGTCGTTTTAGTCAATTTTACACCTATCGTACCTATGACGATACTAAGACTTTTAACCATGCTGAGCATAGCATAAATGTTTTATTTCAAGAAGATTTTTTGTCCTCTTTTTCTGATAGTGATAAAGAGCTCATTTTTGCTGCTATTCTTAATCATAATAAACTGGAAATTGACCCTGCACTTGATTCCCGTTTTCTTCTTTTTTCCAAGCTTATCCGTGATGCGGACAAATTAGATATTTGGACTATTGTTCTAAATGACTTTGAAAAGAATGGTAACACTGATGTTGCTTTAGGTCATACTCTCAACACAGAGTATAATCCTGCTATTTTAGATGTTATTCGACGTGGATACGTTGTCAATTACAACCTTGTTACTTCTGCCTTAGATTTTAAGCTTGTTACTTTAAGTTGGATTTATGATATCCATTTTCGTTATTCTTTCCAATTCATCAATGATCAACAGATTATCCAGAAAATCTCCCATACTTTCCCTGTAGATTCTCACTTAGAAACAATTATTTCGGATATACTCGCTTATATTGATTCTAAACTAGTTTAAGTTAACTCTTTGTTCTTTTGTTAGCTTCTCTTAATTTTGGTTCTAACCCCCTTTTTTCCTCTTTCCTTGTATTCTATTTTTCAAACAGAAGCACTTTTAATTTCAGTTGTTTACTTACCTTTATGTCTAAACCTATTGTTTCTATTGTTAAGATTAAGGACAATGATGTTGAAAAAGCTGTGAGAGAAGCTGTTCTTTTGGCTGGAGATATTCCTCCTAAGGATGACAATTCTCCTCCTATTCTGATTAAACCTAATGCTCTAACTTCAAAAAAGACTTGGGAGGAACAGCAAGCTGTTACCACTGATCCTGAAGTTGTTCGCTCCCTCATTAAAATTTTTAAAGAGAAAGGGTATTCTCTTTCTGTTGGTGATAGTTCAGGGGCGGGGACAAAAACTGAGAGTGTTCTTAAGAAAGCTGGTTTTAAGGATTTAGAGGACGAAGGTGTAAAGGTTCAATCTTTATCTTCAGGTGCTGAACCTATTTCTTTCCCCAATGCTTTGAAATTAACTGATTTTTCTTTGTCCACGGTTGTTACTGAGAGTTTACTTGTTAATGTTCCTAAGATGAAAACTCACACTCTTACAGGTGTAACTTTAGCTGTTAAGAACTTATATGGTTGTTTACCCGGTATGGAAAAAACTCGTGTCCATGGCGTCGGTCATACTGCTAAAGGTTTTTCTGAGTGTCTTATTGACATTTATTCTGTCTTGAAGAACAGAATTGTTATCAATGTTATGGATGCACGAATCTGCATGGAAGGTATGGGTCCTTCTGGTGGAAAAGCTAAAGTTATGGATCTTATCCTTGCTAGTACAGACGCTATTGCTCTTGACGCTGTTGCAACTGCGGTGATGGGTCTTAAACCTCGTTCTATTCTTACCAATTATATCGCTGAAAAACACAAAATAGGTGAAATTGATTTGAGAAATATTGACGTTCGTGGGGAAAGTATTGATGCTGTTAAATCTCGTTTTTCCACTCCCATGAAATTTGTGAAGTTTTTACCTATTGGGAAGTTTTGGCATTTAACTATGAAACAGCCTGAGTATGTCGGTGATGGGTGTATTGCGTGTATGCGTTGTCAAAATATTTGCCCTGTCCATGCCATTGAAGTTCATAATGGACCTAATCGCCCTGTTTTTGATTATAAACTTTGTATTTCTTGTTTAAGTTGTGAAGAACTTTGTCCTGAAGATGTTATCAAATCTACACATTGGAAATATCTTAAGTTTCTTAACTTGTTCAAAAGAAAAAAGCCTAGCGTTAATTAAACGACTTTCTTCCA
>CAZEQQ010000259.1:0-4435 GCA_964514425.1 uncultured archaeon | reverse complement strand
ACTCTTCCATATGAGGACACTAATGTTGTCGTACAATATGTTTTGAAATCTGCAGAACCTAATCAAATCTCTTCTAGTGAAGAGCTTTTAGTTCAAGAACTAGCTCTCTCTTTTTGTAAATATATTATGTTAACGCCTGAGTTTAGATTTAATCTTGATTCTGGGCGAGTAGTTTCACGAGATCATGTTTCTTCCTCCTTTTTGAACGCTTGTACAATTACACATCAAAAGATTCCTGTTAAAGTTGATAGAAACTACTTATTTGATCTTATAGTAAAGGAACTCAAGTTAGCAGAGAAAAATATTGACAATTTTCCCACATTACAACAACTGCAGAATTTAGACGAATGGTTAGGAACTGATGAAAGTTCTTGGGACCGTGGCTCGATTTCTAGTTTTAAGCGACAACTAATCTTACAACTTTTTTCTCGTGACCTTCTAAATAATTTAATTGATAGAGATCCACTAGCTATATTGGAGTATGAACGACCTCGTTTTATTGTTGAAGAAGTAACCAAAAAAATTGAAGACTACTTAAATTCTAAGGATTTAGATGCTCAAAAACTTATCAATGATACTTTAGGTTCTAATATAGAAAAAATTGCCAATAAATACTTAAGCCAACTTACTATTGATGAAATTCATTCTTCAGAATCATTTGTTGCTAACTTTCTCGTTCGTGATATAATACTAAAACTATCAAAAAATAATCCCCTTTTAGCTCTAAAAGATTATAGAACTTTAAATCTTTTTAATATAACACGTGATAGAATTAAAGATGTAACAAGTATAATGAATCCTGGTACTTTAATTTGTGATGCTATTCAAGATGAACTTGAACCAGCTGTTTCACAAAGTTCCAAACTCTTCTTAACCGAACTCATTAAACCTTTTAGTGGTAAAAGACTTCCCTCTAGTATCTGGAGTGTTATAACTGATTTCGTTTTTTCAATCTTAGAGGAAGAAAAAATAGATGTCAAAACTCCAAAAGTAAAAAAGAAGAAAGATGAGGCACAAGAACCTAGCATACAACTTAAAAGACGGTTTTTGGAAGAGCGTATCAAAAAACTAAATGTTCCACAATCAAAGTGGAAAGATGAACTGATAGCTAAATTTAAAGAATATGGCTTAGGTAAACAACTCCAAATTTCTAATGTTGAAGAAACTGTTATATTCGCAAAAGCATTAGAAAAGGCTGTTATATCTTCATTAGAAAAGGTTATCCATGATCAACTTTTCAATTCGGATTTTGGTGATATCTTTAGGTATACTACAACCAGTTATCGTTCATTAGCTTCAAAAACTGTTCTTGGAAATATATTAACACATATTATTGATAATTTGGAAAAAAGTAAACCACAAAACGTGAATCAGTATGGTATTATTGCAAAAGACATTATAGCTTCAATAATTGAAGAAGGTGAAGTAAAAGCATACATTAATTCCATACCAATTAAGCTCAAGAAACCTATTTTTGGTAAAAAATATTTGTCATTTGATAACAGAACTATCTCTACTTCTGAAATTATGATTAAACATTCAGTAACAATTGAATATTCGAATCATATTAAATTATTAAAAGAAGTTGAATCT
The DNA here is from genome assembly GCA_964514425.1 of uncultured archaeon. GTDB lineage: Archaea > Asgardarchaeota > Heimdallarchaeia > Heimdallarchaeales > Heimdallarchaeaceae > CAZEQQ01. The sequence continues at coordinate 2,842 of CAZEQQ010000259.1, read as the reverse complement.
GATTGCGAATTATTAGCGAAGTATCTACTTGATCCTATAATTTTAAAGCGATCTTATGGTAAAGCTTTTCTCAGAGGGGTTTTACACACTTACATAGAGCCTATTTTTCAATTTCAAGATAGTATTATTGAAAAATTGGATGCAATTATCAATACTTTACAAAAACAATTAGTGTCATCGCTTAAACCAGCGCATATGTTACCCGAGTTAAAAACTACTTTTCCTTCTCTTGGAAAAAACTTTACTGTGCCTCCCCAATTCAAAACTAATCCCTATCACGAGAAAAGTGAAAGTGAGTGGAATAATCTCTCCTCTAAAACCCATAAAGTTATACAAGAACTCTTATCTGATTTTACCGAATTAAAGCAGAATGATCTTCACTACAAGAAAAAAGCTATGAAATTATATGACCATGCTCTTAAGGAGTTTCAAAAAATTAGGAAAGCACTCAATAAAAAGTGGAATAGAATAAACAAAGAAGTGAATGAAAATATTGAAAAAATTTCCATTTCTGCTACTGATGAACTTATACCTCATCTGAATACTATTAAAACTGAAGGAAAAACGTGGATTGCTGAAACATTCAAGATTAAAAGTATAGAACCTGGTCAATTTACAGTTTCTGACAAGCAATGCTATAACCAACTAATTAGTGATTATGGTTCAATAATCCCTCAAGAGCTAGGCGAATTGCCCAAAAATTTTGTTGAAATAGCCCTTTCAATTCTCCTTTTCAAACGAATCCCTGATTATGTTATAGATGCCTCTTACAGTCAAATGATTAGTAAAGAAAAGAAAGCAGCAAAAGCAGTAAGAAAAGCATGGGCAAAAAGTACCTCGCGTAAAGAATTTGAGAGCAATTTATACTTAAATATGCGTATTCTTGGAAACACGCTTATCGATACAATATACTTCTATGGACGTAATATCAATAGATTATTCATAAAGAATGACTTAGAAATTTCCACTTCAAAGGATGGGTTCTATATTGACATTGCAGAGATACCAAAATCAGTATATCAAACAAAAACTGAATTAGGTAGCATCTTTAACTTTCCTAATCTTGAATTTTATGACAATAAAAAACAATGGATTGTTCGATTGTTTGTTGAACCAGAGTATAATAACAAACTAAGCAATTATAAAGACAGATTAATAGTTTTAAGCGATTTAGTTCGAATCACATCTCGTTTTAAATTTGAAGAAAAAACTGCTCCTATGTTTGAAGGATTAAAAGCTGTACTTCCCTATCTTATAGAGTATGGTGATAAACAAGTGATTGACCTGACTGAAACAATGAAAGAAGCGATGTTTAAATTATCTGATTATCCGACAATGTCTGCTTCAGAAAAATAGTAGAGAGAGTATTCTCTCCTTTTTATAATTGCTCTTGAAGATTTTTACCTTGAATTACACGATCACAGTAAATGCAACACAAAATGAGTGGTTCTTGAGAGATTACATCGAATGAAGGTAACAAAGGTTCTCTCATGTTTGATATGCAATTGGGGTTTAAACATTTAATAAATTCATCCACATGACTAGGAATAGTTAACTCAATTTTTTGCTTTACTTGATAATCTTCGATTATATTTACTGTTGCTCCTTTTGCAATAAAAGATAGTTTCTGTAATTCTTTCACAGACAATTGTTTGCCTTTAATCTTTACTACATCCTTTAATTCCATCTTATCTGAAGGTACACGTAGTGCTATTGCCACTGTATAAGGATAATCTTCATCAATTTTTAACAAATGCAAGATTTTCATCGCTTTTCCAGGTGGAATTCTGTCAATAACTGTTCCTTCTTTGATTTTCTCTACAATTAATTTTTCTCTATCAGTTACAGTATGTCCCATTTATTCAACTCCTAATAATTTTAATATAAGGGCCATTCTTACCCATACGCCATTTTTAGCTTGTTCAAAATACTTTGCACATTTTAATTGATCCACTTCATAGGCTATTTCATCGACTCTAGGGAGTGGATGTAAAATAATAAAATCATCTTTAACATCCTTCAAGAGTTCTTTGGTTATCTTATAAGAACCTTTAAGTCTTTCATAATCTAATGGGTCAAAGAATCGTTCTTTTTGTAATCTTGTAACATAAAGCACATCTAATTTATCGATGACATCTGAAACATGTTCTATCATTTCATAGTTTACATTCATGTTTTTTAGACGTATTTCTACATTTGTTCTGATTTGTAAGTCAGTAGGTGCGATTAAATAGAATTTAATGTCATTAAACTTTGATAATCCATATAATATTGAAGGAATAGTTCGACCATATTTGAGATCTCCCATAATCCCAACATTTAACCCATCTAACTTTTTAAAATGCTTTCTTATTGTATAAAGATCTAACATCCCTTGAGTGGGATGGGCTTGGGTTCCTGTTCCTCCTGAAATCATAGGAATAGTTGCATATTCTTTGACTACCTCTCTAACACCTTCTAAGTAATGTCTTATTACCGCAATATCTGCATAACCATTGATCATTCTTATTGTGTCTGAAACGCTTTCTCCTTTTTTTGAACTTGTGGATTCTTCACTCGAAAACCCTAATATTTGCCCTCCTAACCTCAACATAGCGCTTTCAAATGATAATCTAGTACGTGTGCTTGTTTCAAAAAAAAGTGTTGCTAAAATCTTCCCTTTACACTTTTCTGCGTAATTTTCTGGCGAATTCTCGATTTTTTCTGCAAGTTCAAAAATCTCTTCCAACTCTGTTCTTAAAAGTTCTTTTATGAAAAAAATATGTTGTGCCTTCATTTTCGTACAACCACTTGAAAATACAGAATTTGTACGATAATATAAATCTATGTTTTAAGAAAAAAA
>CAZEQQ010000258.1:0-4441 GCA_964514425.1 uncultured archaeon | reverse complement strand
GTACCTTCTTGAGGATTAAGAACCGCATCATATGCCCATTCTGCTCCTTCCTCAAGAGCTCTTGCAAAATCTTCGATATCTATTTCTTCGTTTTCTTCAATTTCTGCACTAAATCCTTGGAAGAATTGGGATATTATTACACCAGAATTCCCTTTTGCACCAAGAAATGATCCTTTTGATATTAATTGTGCAGTTTCTGTTAACGTATTTGCACAGTTTCCTTCAAATTGTTCAATGACCTTCTTAATTGTCAAATAGAGATTTGTTCCTGTGTCACCATCTTTTATGGGGAACACATTAATTGCATTTATTAATTCCTTATTGGAATAAATTTTATCTGCAGCAGTAACCATCATTTTCTTTAAAATTGGGCCATCAATTTTTGTTTTTGAAGACATCATGAAATTTCACCTTAAGTTTAAGTATATTATCTAATATTTAATCTTGTACCTTAGTTCTTTATAATGTTTCCGAGGTTATATCACCGTATAATATTGGTACCTCAAACTTTTTAAGTCCATTTCTGTTTTGCTATTAGCTTTTATAAATATACCCGTTCGAATATTTTATGATGATAAAATAGTCTGATATAGTGCTAGTTCGTTGTTTCTGAAGATTACTAAAGAAAGGATTCAACTATCTAATAGGGTTTAGAACGAATTATTTTCGGATAATTGTATTTTAGTTTTATGTATGTCAAAGGACATTATAGCATTAGTAAAAAAAGAGAAGAGTTATTACTCTATCAATAGAGCTGGCTTCATTGGTCTTGCTTTTCCAGCTTTATTCTGAGGATCATAACTAACTTCTTCACCATCAATATATACAGTTATATTTGCCCCACTATAGTTTTTGCCAATGAAAGATTTATATCCTTCAATGGATGCTTTTTGCTCTTCTGGACTCATCATTGTAATTCTGAATATTGTTGGATCTTTCATCATCAATTTTGCTTCATTGGCGATATGTTTCATATACGGCACTAATTCAGCGTTCATTTTTGCATGCTCCATAAGTTTTCCTATGTTAAACGCTTCCTCACTAAAGAGTTCTTTAGCCAAACCATACAGAGTATTCTTCCAGCTTGCATTGAGATAGATGTAAATGTTTTTAGGCTCTTTTTTCACTAATTTTAAGATTTGGTTAATATCTTCCATCACATCAGATACAAAGAGAGCTTGTTGAGCGTATTTTTTATCTTCTTCGGATAGTTCGAAGTTAGGAATTTGTGTACAAGAAATAAACTTTGTTTGACCTAATTGCTCGTTTATTTCCTCACAAATGTGGGGAATAACAGGAGCCATCGTCACAACTACATCTTCTATTGTTTTCTTCATTACTGAACAATATTCTTCTCGATCTAATTGTTTAGCTATTTTTTCATATTCTTCCATTGCACGTATATTGGCAAAGAACCCATTTAAGATATAATCTCTGAAGTTAAAGTTATCCATACAGTCAACAGCTTTCTTCAAGTTAGCTTTGATTTGTGATAAAACTGCTTTTGAGGGGAAAGAATAACTTATCTTTTTCTCATTCTTTGTATCTTTAACATCTTCAAAGTAATCCCAGAATTTTTTAATTCTTTGTAAGGAATAATTAACTTCTTTTTCTCTCCAATCTACAACTGTCTCAGCAGAAGCTACAGAAGCTAAATGTAATCGTGTTAAGTCTACACTGTATTTTTGAGGGATATGTGCCATTGGGATGACGTTTCCTTTACTCTTACCCATTTTTTGACCTTCTCTTATTAGCATTTCATTTAATGAGAACGCTTTTACAGCATATTTTTCAGAGAATATCGCGGAATGGTGAAATATAGTAAAGGACAAATGATTGGAAATATGGTTAATAGCAGTATGTCTAAAGTCATTAGGATACCAATATTGAAATTCTTCTTGCATTTCTTTCAGTATTTTTTCGTCTATTTTGGATTGTTTACTTACTTCTTTGATATTTCCTTTTTCCAAGAAAACATAATCAAAAACTTCAGGTATGAGTTGTGCAGCTTCAATTTTGTTAGATCTTATTGTTCTTACTACGGTATAATAAGCCATATAGATTACAGAATCACTCAATGATTCTATTATCCACCCTTCGCCTTTTGTAATGGGAAATTCTGTTCCTAAACCTCTTTTTCTTACACATGGTCTTTTATCTAACCAAGTAAAAGTGTGTTCAAAACTTTGTCTATATTTTTCAGGCAATATTTTCATTGAATTCAGTGCTTTTGTGGCTTTATGTTTCCATTCTTTATCACCATAATTTAAGAAGTATTGGTCAGATATTACTGCCACAATAACATTTCCACCACATCTACAAAATGCTTTTCTCGATGTTTCATATACTGGAGAAGCTCGTCCTTCTTGAATTAATTTTTGTGCTACACTTTCTTTCGCTTGTTCAACTTTGAGATCTTTGAATTCTCCAGTATTTTCTTTCATTATACCGGTATAATATTCATCTTTGTATATGGTTTGAGTAGCTTTTTCTAATTTTTCTTTATCAGTTTGTCTAGTTACATCTAATTTTGTGCATATTTCTACTGCGGGCCATTCACCATACCCATCAACCTTAATTAATGAAATTGGTTGAATTGCTTTCAATGATTCTTTATCTATGTTGTATTTTTCAATTGTTTTCTCATCTTTTTGCAAATCAGCTAATGCGATATAATCATAAGGAGCATGTCCAGGAACACTGTAAACAACTCCTGTAGCATGATCCAAGTCAACAAACGTAGCAGGATAGATAGGGATTTTTGTTCCTAAAAGAGGGATTTCTACTTTTTGTTCGATTAATTCTTGTCCTTTTATTTTCTTTATTATTTCTACTTTATGATTTTGTTCGATTAATTTCTGTGCAGATTCCTCTGATACAATCCATTTTTCTTCATCAATTTGTACTTGAACATATGTGCCTTCAGGATGCACCCAAACATTGGTAGCTCCAAATATTGTTTCGGGTCTTAATGTTGCTGCAACTAAGTTTGTACCATCTTCCATTCTATACTTTATTCCTACAAACTCTGTTACATCTGTTTTTTCTTCATCGCCATCCTGTATATCATCTTCTCCAACAGCATTAATACATCTTGTACACCAGAGGATAGGATAACTTCCTTTGTCAATTAATCCCTTTTCATATAGTTTCATGTACTGCCATTCTATGAACTTATTGTAATCAGGATCACCAGTAGTAAATTGTCTAGTGTCGTCAATTGATAAGCCCATTCTTTGAAAGTCTTCCAAAAGTTTGCTTGAAAAATACATGGCAACATTCATAGGTTCTTCAAAAGAAGTTACTATTTCTTCTATCTTCTTTTCATCTTGCTCATAGATGCTCACATAATCCTTATACAGTTCATAGGTTTTTTTATCTTTATTTTTAATTTTAGCTGAAACTGAAAGCACTGGAGTACCTGTAATATGATAAGCCATTGGCCAAAGCACATTATAGCCTTTTTGTCTCATATATCTTGTTACCAAATCGCCTAAATTATAGGTTCGACAATGACCGATATGCATCGGACCACTAGCGTAAGGATAAGGGACAGTTATATACCATTTTTGTCTATTCTTATCTACATTTCCAACGAATGTGTTGTTTTCTTTCCATTTTTTCTGCCATTTATATTCAATTTCACGAATTTGATCTAAGAATGTCATATATTTACCTCTACTGAATAAATGTTGTTGTAAGAGAAGTTATGTTTTGTCCTTAAACTTGCAAATCTTTTACACCAAAAAAAACTTTGCTTCATTTGGTAAAACATTTTAACTTTTGTAAGATTATAGGAGCTGTGGCATCTGCTATTTAATCGAAAATCAGATTTTATTAAGAAGATCACGATACCTCATTTTATCTCCTATGTCACGAAGGCTGAAAGAACATATAAGGATTGTGTATTACCAGTAATAACAGCTAATATGCAATTTTTAGGTCATATCACCGCTGTTTTTTTTAATTTTTGAACATATGTTCACGGGTTTATAAACAAGTTGAGATAATACTATAATGAGAGCGACAAAAATAGTTTGGTCGTGTCTGCGGGTCGCTCTCGATTTCTTTTCATTGTGATTTTTCTCTTATATTCGGTCGGATTAAGATTTATTCTTTAATATGATGAGCATGTAATAAGTAAAAAAATAGAAAGAGCTGAAAAGAGATAGATGCAGAAAGATTTCAGCTCTTCATTCTTTTTGGAGGCAGTAAAGCAGTGTGCTTTAATTCCAATTAGTCGTCTGCTATTTACTAGCAAAGAATCCTTAGAGGATTCAGTATAAAAAGAAATATTTCTCTCCCTATTCTAATGCTTGAAATTCAGTATCTGAAACAGTTTCTTCCGTACTTGTTGTTATTCCTAAATCTATGGCTATTTCTCTGTGTTTTACTTCTTCGTCAACATTACAAATTCCAAATGGACCTAAAGAGAAATGAC
>CAZEQQ010000257.1:0-4458 GCA_964514425.1 uncultured archaeon | reverse complement strand
ATATCTTACAAACCGAAAAAGGTACTGTTCCTTGTCTTTTATTTAGCAAAAAACAAGTAAAAGAGATAGAAGAAAATAGCACATTACTATTGCATACCATATCTAGTAGATGGATAGAAATTTTGGAATACTATAATAATTCTCCGAGAATAGCTAATAAAGTTAGAGCGTCATTTGAAAAAAGAAAAGGTATGAACCCTTTACCTTTTTACAAATATTTACTTCTAGAATTTGATGATGGTGTGCCTGTATGTTTCTACTGTAATGAACCAATATTAACAGCTAAAACTGTCTCCTCTTTGAAGGAAGAAGAACAAGATAAAAATGAAAAAGAGACAGTAAGCAAAGGAGAAGAAGAAGAACAACAATCTGTTGAAAATTTATCTATAGATGGTAGTGAGCAACAAGATCTCCCTTCACTAATCCATGTTATACCTTGGTCATTACTTTATTCTGATGATTTATGGAACCTAGTATTCTGTCATAAAGAGGAACTGGCCTCTAAAATGTATAGTTTCCCAACCTATGAGGATATTGAGCGTTTAAAAAATCGAAATAAACGATTACTTGTTGCATTAGAAAACTCACAATATAAGGATAAAAAGATAACTGATAGTTTGCGATCCATTGTAGAGGGTGATATTGCTGAAGTCTACTGGAAGTTTTTAAAGCTATGACTTTAGTTTTTACTGCTTTAATCTGTGATATACGTTTTCCAAGAACCTTTTATACAGATTACTTCAGTTTAATAACTCGGCAACTACCACATCTCGGGCAAAAAGAATAACGCTTAGACCAATTCGAACGACAGCGAATACAAACCGCGACAGTGTAATCTTCTAATGAAGTTAGAGCGTTTCCTTCCTCTTTTTGTGAGATGAAAACTACCCGCTTTCTACTTTCAATGAGTTTTACAATGAGAAAAATCCCAAAAGTTGCAAAAATTGAGGAAACTGTTATCATTTCAAGAATATTCATTGTACTTTTAAATAGAAAAATAAGTGCTATACCTCCTATAACAGAAACTATGAGTAAAGGAATTAATATAAATCTTATTCTCTTATTTTCTTTGACTATAGCTTGTTGTTGACAAGTCATCACTCTAGGCTTAATCTCATGACTTTCTATCATTCTACTTCTCGTAGAATTTTACACACTTATATCTTTTTATCCTTCTACCGATTCTTGTCTTGTTGTTTGTTAAATTACAAAACGGTCAAAACGGGAGATTAAGGAAGAAAAAAGAAGAGTCTAACAAAAAGATTTATATATCATTTAATGACACTGTGAAAACGAAAATTAATTTAAGGTGAAATATATGTTAGGACAAGGGCAAGTACCTGTATTTATACTTAAAGAAGGGACAGAGCGTACAAAAGGTAAAGACGCTCAACGTAATAATATTATGGCTGCTCAAGTTGTTTCTGAAACAGTAAAAAGCACTTTGGGGCCAAAAGGCATGGATAAAATGTTGGTCGATTCTCTTGGCGACATTTTAATTAGTAATGATGGCGCTACAATTCTAGATGAAATTGAAGTTCAACATCCTGCAGCAAAGATGATTGTTCAAGTTGCAAAAGCTCAAGATGTTGAAACTGGAGATGGAACTACCTCGAGTGTTATTATCGCTGGTGAACTTCTTAAACAAGCTGTAAGCCTATTAGATAAGAAAATCCATCCATCTGTTATTGTTGATGGTTACAAAGCTGCTTCAAAGAAAGCACAAGAATATATTACTGAATTAGGACAATCTTTTGAACCTTTTAACGATGATAAAACACTACAAAAGATAGCTGAAACCTCTTTACACAGCAAAGCTGTAACTATTGCAAAAGAAGCTTTAGCTAAAATTGCTGTTGACTCAGTAAAAAGTGTAGCTGATGAAGAAAATGGCAAATATCTCGTTGATCTTGACAACATCAAGATAATTCAACGTCAAGGTAAAAGTTTGTCAGAATCTGAATTAGTTAATGGTATTATTGTAGATAAAGAAGTTGTACATTCAGCTATGCCTAAAAAAATAGAAAATGCTAAAATACTTCTCTTAAACCAAAATATTGAGGTTGAAAAGGGCGAATTTGACAAAGAAATTCGTATAAGTGATCCTTTAGCTATGAAAGGCTTTTTAGATAATGAAGAAGGTATTCTTCGAGAAATGGTGGAAAAAGTTGCAGCTACTGGTGCAAATGTTCTCATATGTCAAAAAGGTATTGATGATATGGCTCAATACTTCTTATCCAAAAAGAAGATTATGGCTATTCGTCGTGTAAAGAAATCTGACATAGAAAAATTATCTCGTGCAACTGGTGCAAAGATTGTTTCCAACATCAAAGAAGCTAAACCTGAAGATTTGGGTGAAGCTGGTTTAGTAGCTGAACGCAAATTAGGTGATGACGATCATGTTTTCATTGAACAATGTAAAACTCCTAAGGCTGTATCTATCATCCTTTATGGAGCTAACAAATACATTACTGATGAAGCTGAACGTGCCATACATGACGCATTATGTGTTATACGAAACGCTATTGAAGATAAGACTTATCTCCCTGGTGGTGGTGCAACATACATTGAACTATCACACCGCTTGCGTAATTTTGCAGGAGAATTTACTGATAAACGTCAATTAGCTGTTGAAAGTTTTGCTAACGCATTAGAAGTCATTCCTACAACATTAGCTGAAAATGCAGGATTGGATCCAATTGCAATCATGAATACCCTCAAAAATGCTCACTCTGCTGGAAAAACTACTTTCGGTTTGAACTTATTCCGCGGTGGAGAAGCTTTAGATATGCTTCAAGAAGGTATTATTGAACCTTTAAGAGTTGTATCACAAGCTGTTAAATCTGCCTCTGAAAGTGCTGTACTCATTCTTAGAATTGATGATGTTATTGTTTCTAAAGGTTCCAAGGAAGGTGGTATGCCTGGTGGTATGCCTCCTGGTATGGGCGGTATGGGCGGTATGGGTGGCATGGGTGGCATGCCCGGCATGATGTAATCCCCTCCAATACTTTTCTTTTTCTTTTTACTTTCTTTCGTAACTTTTTCTTTTCTTCAATTTTTGCTTGATTCCCAAAAATTTAAATAGGACTAAAATAGAGTAAAATATAGTAAAAAAGGTGTTAATATGTCATTACCTGTAGTAAATGTAGATATTACCGAACAAGAGGTTCAAGCAGTTGTTGAAGTTGTGAAAAGCAGATTTCTAGTTGAAGGAAAAAATGCTAAAGAATTTGAGACTAAATTTTCAGAATTTACTGGTTCAAAATATGTTACAACCGTCGTAAATGGAACTCAAGCTTTACATTTAGCTCTTTCTTCTTTAGAAATAGGCCCAAAAGATGAAGTTATTACTACTCCCTTTACATTTGTAGCTTCTTCAAACAGTATATTATTTACTGGAGCTGTCCCTATTTTCGTAGATGTAGATAAAGAAACATATAATCTCGATCCAGAAAAAATCGAAGAAGCTATCACACCAAACACTAAAGCAATTATGCCTGTTCACATCTTTGGTAATCCTTGTGACATGAAAGCCATAAAGGACATTGCAGAAGATCATAACTTGCATATTATTGAGGACTGTGCTCAAGCCCATGATTCGCGCATTGAAGGGAAACATGTAGGAAACTTTGGCGATGTTGCTTGTTATAGCTTTTATGGAACAAAAAACCTAGTAGGCGGAGAAGGAGGCGCAGTTACCACAAATAATGAGGAACTGTTTGAAACTATAAAAAGTTTAAAGAATCATGGACGAAGCCCACAAGGGGGTTATAACCACTATAGAATAGGTTATAATTATCGTATGACTGATATGCAAGCTGCTGTTATGAATGTTCAAATGGATAGAGCAAAGGTTATATTAGAACGAAGACACAAAAACGGTGCATTATACCGTGAATACTTGAAGGATGTTGATGGATTGACATATCAAAAGATTCTTCCAGATCATCAACACAGTGATTACATTTTTGCTCCAGTAATAACAAATGAAAAAATTACCGTAAACCAAATGGTTGAGTATCTAAAATCAAAGAATATCTCATCTCGCCCTATCTATCATGTTTTATCTTATCAACAACCTTGTTATCAAGACTTCACACATTGGCCTTTAGCTAGAGTTATTGATTATCCTGATTATTCTTCAGTCAAGTGCCTAAATGCCGAATATATAGCTTCTCGGCATCTAGAAGTTCCAATGGTGAGCTCTCTTAAAGACGAAGACATTACTTATGTAGCAGATACAATCAAGGATTTCTTAAAAAATTAATTCTTTTTTTCTTTTCAATTTCCGAAAACCTTTTTTTAGTTTAAATTTAATACTAATAGAGAAGCATGAGTGACGATAAATTAGAATTTCCGCTATATCTATCAAATGTAAGAGTATATGAAGCAGAATACGTGGAATTGGTCTTAGAGTATTCTGGAGATGATAACTTAGTAGACAGAGTTCTCATCGTA
>CAZEQQ010000256.1:0-4474 GCA_964514425.1 uncultured archaeon | reverse complement strand
TTTTCATTTGTATCATTATATTGTTTTTCTTGTGTTTTTTCCATTGTGCTTATTTTTTTCTTCTTTATTTAAAACTAGCTACAAACTATTCTTACTTTTTGAATTTTTCTTTTAGTATTTCTCTATCCTCAACATTTATTTCAGACATATCGTCAAAAGAGCTTCTAAACACACTAGGCCAATAAATACACTCTACATGGTGCCATTGATAATTCAAATGTTCTTGAAAAAGATTAGGCTTACCTATTCTCACTACACCTTTTTCTATTTTCTCTCCGCATTTTTTACATGTAGATCTCGAACTTTTAGCATATTCTACTTTCCATTTATGCTCTTCCTCCTCTTCTTCTTTTCCAAAGTCAGTGTTTTTTATTATTTCTTCAATTAATTCTTTAGGGTTGTCTGTTTTTAACTGTTCTGGAGTAAGTTTTAGATGGAATTGATCATACACACTTAAAGTAAAAAGTAACTCAACAGGTTTATTGTCTTTCATATCTTTCTTTAATGTTATATGACGCGGCATATTGTTTGTTTGTAGGATGTAATTAGCACAGCTTTCAGAGATTTTTGCTGATAAACCTCTTTTATCTAATGGACGAAAAGCATTCTTTTCTACATATCCGTATTCTGTGTTTACAATAGTTCTTCCTATGTCTTCAACATGCTCTTTTGCCTTTATAAGAATAAAAAATCCCTCAGGAACTTCTTCTATAATATTCTTCATTTCAAGCGTTTCAGGGTCAATCATATAACCCCATTCGTCTGTTTTTAGTTCCAATTTCATATAACTAAAAGAAACTCAAACAATATAAATTTATCGTGCCTATTAATAGAAACAAAACAAAATTTAGGCGCATTCCTAGTATTTTTAAATTTTAAATCTTTTTAGTTATTGATGTCTAAATTTCTTCTCGTTGGTTTAGGTGCAATTGGCTCTACAATTTATGCACGATTAGTGAAAAGTGGTTATAGTGTTATTTGTCTAACAAGTGAACGAGGGGCATTAAGAATTCAAGAAAAAGGTTTATTAGTCCAGTTAATAAGTGAAAAAGAAAAAAAATATGATTGTAATGCTCTTTCCGAACTATCTCCAGAACAATTTTTTGACTTTTGCATCATCGCAGTAAAGAGTTATCATAATGAATTTATCTCAAAGTATCTGGTAAACCATCTTCGTCCAAATTGCTCAATACTTTTATTTGAGAATGGGCTAGATGTTGAAAATGATTATTTGAAAGCTAATCCTACATGGTCTATTTGTAGAGCAATGAGTTCTCATTCTGCTATTCGTGATGATATAAGTGTTGTAGAAACAGCAGTTGGCGAGACAATAATTGGATTGGTTTCTTCATCTACCAATACTTCTTGTGGATTTTGGATAGAAATGTTTAACTCAATAGGATTATTGGCTTTTACTCCATCTATCAATATAAACTATGATATATGGTTAAAAGCTTTAAGTAATTGTGCTATCAATCCATTAGGCGCAATAACCGGTTATACTAATGGTGAGTTATTAAAAAATTCTACCATCATTTCTATTATGTCTAAACTTTTAGAAGAATGTCTAACAGTTGTACCAGAGAATATGAACTTTACCTTCGATGCTGTGTTCGGATTGGTTAAACACATTCTTAATCTAACAAAATTAAACAAATGTTCAATGCTTCAAGATATTATAAATGGTCGAAAAACAGAGATTGACTCGATTAATGGGCAAATTGTACAAAAAGGGAAAAGAATGAATAGATCTACACCAATTAATGAGTTTCTCGTAAATGTTATTAAACAACTGGAAAGTAAAACAATTACACAGATTCAAGCTAAAGAGCTTCTACTTAAAAAATACAATGATTAAAATACTTACATTTCTTTGAATCTAACCTTTTGAGTTAAAATTAAAAATGATTTAATTTTTGTTCTTCTAATGATTAAATATTGGGTAGCTTCTCACATCTCAGGAATGTTTATTATCCAAAATCACCATAGTGCTACAACTAATAAAGGATCACTAGGTGCAGGTTTTTGCATAAATCGTGGTGTTACTACAAGTATTATTGAATCTGTTGATGCTCATCATCATATTTTCTTTAATGATAAAGAAATACCTTTAGAACATGCGAAAGTAACTAACTTCATACTTAACCATTTTAGTGAAAACTATCATAGTACAAATGAGAAACTATCTATTCACCATTCTTTTGAAGTTCCTTTAACTTCGGGTTATGGAGCTAGCGCAGCAGGAGCAGTTGGCACGAGTTTTGCTTTGAATGATTTCTTTAATCTCCAATTGACCCCTAAAGAAATCTGGACAATAGCTCATCAAGCTGAAATCGAATGTGGAGGGGGATTGGGAGATGTTATAGGTTTGTTTCAGGGAGGATGGGAAATTAGAATAAAAGAAGGTGCACCTTTTTATGGAAAAACTAGTTCGATGATAGAAGATAAGCAGTATAAAATTGCTACTATATCTTTTGGTCCAATGCCAACGGAAAAAATCATTAAAGCAGACCACTGGAAGGAGATTATTAACCAAAACGGATCTTTGGCATATCGTGAATTTAGAAGTGAGCCTACTATTACTAATTTTGGGAAATATTCCAAAGTATTCTCTTTAGATACGAGTTTAGCCACTCGAGAAGTAAGAGAATTTTATAAAAAATACAGTGATCTTCCAATTCTCATAGGTCAAGTGATGTTAGGAAATGGTGTTTTTATTATCTATGAAAATGAAGAGGACATAAACAATATAGAAAATGTTGTTCCTGAAGAATTATCAAAAGAAACTGTAAAAAAGTTAGAATATTAAAATATCAAATTTTAATTTCTTTTATTCCTTTTAAAAACATTTTAACCTTTATCTAACCGCACTTTTAGGAAATATTTATTAGCAACTAGATAATTTTGACCTAATTATCATGATGCCAGGAACTTTAGCTCTAATTATCTTCTTTATTGAGTTCATATTTTTAGTTATCATTGTTCTAAAAAATAGAACACACCCTTATTTCTTAACAATAGCCGGTTTATTAGTCCTACTACAAGTTTACCAACTCTCTGAATTTTTGATTTGTGTTGGTATCAGTGAAAATATTACAGCAAGAATAGCTTATGTGGTAATAACTTTCCTTCCTCCGTTAGGATACTATTTATCTACTCAATTAGTAGGGTGGAAACATAAAGATTATTTTGTTTTCTTTGCTGCTGCCACGGGTTTTTCATTGTACTATGCAATATGGCCTAGAGCAATCTATCTTGTGGATTGCAATCCTCTTTATGCTACCTATGGTTCTCCTTTGCATGAACTCTATGGATACTATTATATCTTTGTTGTCTGTTATGCCATTCTTTTCTTACTTCTTCATCTTTTGTTCCGTAGAGAAAAGTTCGAGAATAAATATAGTGTTCTTTTATTAATTGGATATCTTTCATTTTTAGTTCCCATGCAACTTATGGTTATGATTGATTTCAGCTACATTTATAGTACAACGAGCATAATGTGTAAATATGCCTTTTTATTAGCTGTTTCTCTGTTTATTTTCTCATTTCTAAAACCAAATGTTCCAATACACACAACTCTGAAAATTGAAAGTGTGGAAGAACAGACACAAGCTTTAGCTGTAAATGAGGAATATAAGTCTTAAAGCCGCTTAATTAATCATACCTATACTCTTCAGAAGGATACTTTCCTTCTTTTACTTCTTCAATGTAAGTTTTCATTGCTTTAGTAATAATTTCTTTTATATTTGTATATTGCTTTACGAATTTTGGTTTAAAATCGGGCGTTAATCCTAACAAATCGTCAATTACCAATACTTGACCATCACAATATTCACCCGCTCCAATTCCTATTGTTGGTACTGAAACAGTTTCAGTGATTTTTTTAGCTAATTTCCATGGAACTGATTCTAACACAATGGCAAAAACACCTGAGCTTTCCAACAGTTTTGCATCTTTCAAGATCTGTTCAGCTTGTTGCTCAGTTTTTCCTTGAACCTTAAACCCTCCAAACTTATTGACATATGATGGTGTCAAACCAATATGACCCATAACTGGTATACCAATAGAATTGAGCAATTCTATTTCTTCTCTTCTTTCTGCTCCACCTTCCAATTTTATTGCTTGACAATCACTCTCTTTGATCATTTTTCCGGCATTTTTTACTGTTTCAAATGGTTCTAAACCATATGTTAGAAAAGGCATATCTCCAATAACTAAAGCTCTTTTAACACCTCTTGTTACTGCCTTCGTTAACATAATACTTTGTTCTAATGTTACTTTCAATGTGTTATCATAACCCATCACTGTCATCCCTAAAGAATCTCCCACAAGTATAGTATCTATACTTGCTTCGTCTAACAATCTTGCAATAGGGTAGGTATAGGCTGTCAACATAGTGATTTTTTCCCCATCTTCTTTCATCCTAATTAAATCTTGAACTGTTTTTCTTAGTATTGCCATTTTATTCTCTCGT
>CAZEQQ010000255.1:0-4482 GCA_964514425.1 uncultured archaeon | reverse complement strand
AAGAAAAATAAGAAAAATACACCACCACCAACAAAGCCAACAAAAAAGGAAAGTACTAGAGGAGCGAGTAAAATGGTAAAAAATGAAAAAAATGAAAAAAATGAAAAAAAAATAAGTGAAGAATTACTAGAAAAGGAGAATTCCGTAAAGAAAATTGAAACAAACAAGGTAGAAACAGATAGCAGCTTGACAGATGGTAGCTTGACAGATAGCAGCTTGACAGAAAACAGCCTAACAGAAAAGGAAGAGGAAAAAGAAGAAAGTGCGGTCTTAAAGCATGACGGAGAAAAGAAGAAAAAGATAGACACTAAAGAAGAAGGAAAACAAGAAGAAGGAGAAGAAAAGGGAAAAAGAGAAAGAAAAGGAAGTCCCGTTTTGAGTTACGAATATGATGTGATCATAGAAAGTGAGAACTTCAACGAGATAAAAAACTCTACAAATGAGAAAAGTAAAGAGCAAGAGCAAGAAGAGGAAGTTATCTATATACCTAGTATCAGGTATTCGATAGAGGAATACAGAAGTAATTTACAAAGCCTAATTGAAGATATAATTATCACAGGTATTTATGTGCCTACAGAAGAACTAATCGAAATAGGAAATAAAAATTATCCAGCAAATTTATTGTTTTTAATAGCTGCAGTTTTTGTTGATAAAGCTAAAATTTTGCTCTATGGAGGAAAAGGAACAGCTAAAACAGACTTGGCGAAAAGATTAGCCTATTTTTTCAGTGGCTGGGATAAAAAAGACAAAGATGATTTTCCTTTCGCTATTGTAAGAGGTAACCCTGATTTAACGAACGAAGAGTTTATTGCATCTTTAGATTTAGTGAAATTTCAGCACCAGTCAACCATAACTCCAGTGTGGTCAAAGTTTGTAACAAAACGTTGGAAAATCTTCGATGAA
Source organism: uncultured archaeon (assembly GCA_964514425.1). Lineage (GTDB taxonomy): Archaea > Asgardarchaeota > Heimdallarchaeia > Heimdallarchaeales > Heimdallarchaeaceae > CAZEQQ01. The sequence continues at coordinate 3,579 of CAZEQQ010000255.1, read as the reverse complement.
CTAAATAGAACACCAGCTCAAAGGTTAAGTTTGCTCCTGTCATTATTAGCAGAAGGGCAAGTAGATATGTACGAAGGTTCCTACAAATGCGATGATTTTGTATTTTTCGGCACATATAACCCAGAAGATGAGGGGTCATACGAGCTCTTTGACCCGTTGATGGACAGGTTTGATGTTGCGTTGTATTTTCCCAAACCAAGCTTTGTAACTAGTATGAAAATTGGAAAAAGAACAGATACAGAAAACGATTTCGAGAAATTGGTAAACTACCATTCCTTAAAATATGAAGAAATAGAATTCATTAAAGGAAAAATAGAAAAAATAGAGATTGAGGAAAAAGTCAAATTGCATCTGAGTTTACTGATAGATCTGTTGAAAAGTTGTACAAGAGCAACAAGTTATGATAAAGACTTAGCACCAAGAAACATGGGAATAGAGCTATGTGAAAACTGCCACTACGCTAAAACAGACATACAAACGGCTAATGTGTGCCAAATGACAAGTAACTCTTTATCAGTGCGTTTTATAGAATCATTCGAGAAATTAAGTAAAGCAATAGCATTCCTAACAAACCAAAAAAAAGTAACGGTAAATTTAGCATATAAAATTCTCCCCTACTTCATCATTCATAGACTTCGACCTAATATAGACATAATAAATGAAGGAAATGAGTTGTTATTTAATCGTAGAAAATTTGTAGAAAAAGTGCTAACAACAGTAAAAAAAGAGTTTGAAGGAAATAGTAGATTATTCAACAATCTAATAAAATTAGAAGAATATGATCTAAACGAACTGCAGGTGATAAAAGAAGAAATAGAAAATCTGGATAATCCCATTAAATACAAACTATTAGAAGAATTAAAATTCGAAGAAAACTATAAGAAAATAACAGAAAGGGAGAAAGAAAGAAAAAGCAGAAGAAATTGAAGAAGTAAAGGATAGGGAAAAGAAGAAAGAAAAAGCAGAAGAAAAAAATCTTTTCTCTTACCCATTAGAAAAGCTTCAAATAGATAATAAGGAGAATGAAACTATGTATGTGGAGGAGCTAAAATTCCGAAATTTTAAGGCTCAAGGAGAAAAAGAGAGAGATTTTTCTTTTGAACCTGAAACAATTACCCTCATCTATGGAGAAAATGGCTCAGGAAAAACAACAATAGCAAAAGCTTTTGAATTCTTGTTCAATGCAGATGAATACTACCTGAAAGATAAGGCAAATTTTGAAGAACAGATAAGTATAAACAAGAATAGAGAAAGCGAAGAAGAGCAAGAAGTTGAACTACAACTAAAAATAAAGGATAAAGAAAAAAAAGAATTTCTTTATGCATTGAAGGATACAAGCACAGAGGAAAAGGTTAAAACATTTCGCAAATCCTTTAAGAGATTGTTCTTTAATTTCTCATATTCAGATATTAATGATTTATTACCTAAAGAAAAAGATCCGAGCACACCAATAGAAACGTTGAGCAAGAAATTGAAAATGTCGTTTTTTGAAGTTATAGTAGAGAGATTCTTGGGCAATTTGTCCTTACCTAACGATGAATTTACAATACGAGAAAGAATAAAGAAAATAAAAGAGATAGACCCAGATTCACAAAAATATGAAGAAGCAATAGTAGCCTTTAACAATGATTTCTCTGCACTAAAAACAAAAATACAAGATAATTTTCTGAGCATCCTTAACCACTTGATTAAAGCAACATTGTACGAAAACTATGAAGTAGGATTTGAAATAGAATACAACAGCTTCAGCTTCAAGATAAAAAAGAAAGTACCAACAGAGGAAGGGGAAATAAAAACAGGGCAAAAAGGACAAAAAGGACAAAAAGGACAAAAAGAAAAGGTTCTAGAAATAGACGATTACTGGAACGTTCTAAACGAAGGTTTTTTCTCACTAATAGCAATAAGTCTATTTTTTGCCATAGCAAAAAACCAAATGGAAGATGAACCAGGAGTACTACTCATAGACGATTTGCTCCTTGGAATAGACCAAGTAAATAAACTCGTTTTTACCGATACATTACATACATTCTTCCCCAAAGACCAAGTCATCCTCCTTACTTTCGATGAAGAATTCAAAAATGTAATGAGAGCAGAAAAATACAATAGAAAACAAAAAAACAAAGAAAGAATAAAGATATATGAGATAGCATATGTTCCTAATCACATAATAAACGACAAAACAGAAGATCTGTTCGAAGTTTGTGAGTGTCTTGAAGAACCAAAAGAAGGACTACCAGTAAAGGTTCATAATAACACACTAGCTTTAGTGCAAAGATTAACACTAGAACAATTACTTAAGGAACTTGCAGCATTGATCAATATAAAAATCCCCTACAATGAAGCATATAATGTCAAACACAAGGTAGCAAAAAAGGAACCAGGTGCAGGAAGTTTACTGTCTAAAATAAGAGAGGAGATAAAAACAGCAAATGAAAATAAGGTAAGCACACTAGGAAAGTTTGGTATCTCAGAACATATCATAGAACTCAAGGATAAAGAAAATAAAGATAAAAAATTTACAGGGTTTAAAGAATTTAAAGAATTGATGGATGAATTGGAACAAGCCAATACTAGCTACCTTAATCCTACCTCACATGATTCAGTAAAAACAGCGAATCGCAACGATCTAAGGGAATGTTATGAGAAACTAAAAAGATTGAAAACATATGTAGAACAATTACAGAAAAATAATGGATAAAACTAAAACAGAAAACATAGTGGAAGAGGAACAGAGTAGAGTAACCTTCCTAAATTTTTTTTATTTTCTTATTTTAACTATTTTCAATTTTACATGTGATGATGATGACCTTTTTGATAATAGTTATAAGTCATTTTTCGTTCTCAAACAAATGCTTGACATCTTTAACTTTGAGAATACGTAAGTAACGAGAATCATTAAGAGCAGAAAGAAGAAGATCATTAAACTTCTTATCAGAAGAAAAACTGTGAGAGAGGGAAGAAAGAAAAGAAGCAAAGGAAGGAACGGAATCTTTAGTGATAGGAGTGTCCAAAAGGTCAAGAGAAGGAAGGAGAAAAGAAGTAATTTTAGTGAAGGAAGAGAAAGAAGAAGAATCAAAGAAGAAAAAGAAAAGAAGAGCTTCAAAAGTTTGACTGAAAAGGTTGTGAAAACGCCAAAAATCATCAGCTAAAGGATTCTTTGAAGAACGACAAAAAGAAGTTAAAGAAAGAGAAAGTCGACGAAGACGATTAAGAGAAGAAAAAAGACCATATTTATGGAAATCAATGTCAGGAAGAAGAAGAGAAGGTAAAACGTGTTCAGTAAGTTTAGAATCATAGAAAAAAGAAAGGAAACGCATCAAACTATCATACTGCTTAGAATGAAACCAGCCATCAACAAAGTTAAGGAAAGGATGGTCAACAGGAGCGTCAAAAACAAAAGAGACACGGTCAGCTCGAAACTCACTCAAAAAATCAAGGGAATAAGGAAAAGCGGAGAGAAGAGCAAAAGAAGAAACTTTACTCTTTTTGTTACTTTTCAACTCAATAAACTTTAATTTTTGCTTAATTAAAACGGAAGAAAAAGAAAGGAAACGGTAACGAGAAAGAAGAGGAAGAGAA
>CAZEQQ010000254.1:0-4495 GCA_964514425.1 uncultured archaeon | reverse complement strand
TATTCTTCCTGACAATTTCGAAGAAACCATAAAAGATATAATAAAGTTTAGAAACGAAAAAACTGAAATTAACAGTCAGATTGGAACTGCGGAAAGTGAACTTCAGCAAATTAACGGAAGGATGAATTCGCTTTTAAATTATGCTATTCCCGGTATAACAATACTGATCTTTTTTATAACAGGTCTTCTCTTTAGCAATCTGATTAGTTTTTTTGCGACCCTTGAAGGCATGACCATCTCAACTCTCTTGGGTCTTATTGCAGGTATAATTTTTGCATGGATAAGATTTAAGCCTCACTTTATAGAAAAAAATCAGACTGAAGCTCTTATTGAAATACTAAAACAAAAGAGCAATTTTGCAGAACCCAGCTTAAGTCTTCCACCGGGGTTAAAAAGATTTGGAAGTCTCAATGAGCTGTTGGAGACTTACAGCAGGTATAAAAAAGCTGTTTTAGATTTAGAAGTTTTAAAAAACTCTCTTTCAAAAATGCAGGATGAAGCTTCATTAACAAATAAGATAGAAGAAATTGAGATAGAAATATCTACAGAGATAAAAAGTTTTGGACTTCCTGCCGGTGTTAAACCTCAATCTTTGATTAATAATTTCGATAAAGTCCAAAGACTAAAAGATGATTTGAAAGCGCTGCGGGATAATTTATGCGGCAGATTTTCCTCATTGCCGGAAAAAGGAGACCTGCCCGAGATTCCTGACGAATTGATGGAAAGAATGAAGAATCGAACCCAGTTTGAAGTTAAGTATCCCTTTATTGAACAAGTAACCGATTTATTAAAACTAAAAGCGGATTTTGGGGACTTCTTAAAAATCAAAGAAAAGATTAAAGAGATTATAAAAGTTTATCACAGAATTAGACTTTCAGAACTTGCAACCCTCTTTAACTTTAATAGTGATGAAGATGTAATAGAATGGATTTCAAACAATGTAAAAGATGGCATACCCTTAAAAATTGATGGCGAGTTTGCTAGAGTTGAAGCATTTGAAGAAATGGAAGAACCAGACATTGATTTAGCTCTGTCAAAGCTAGAAGACAATTTTAGAGATTGGGAAAAATCTGAAATAGATAAAAAATTTAAAGTGTAAGGAGACTATTTCTTCTCTTCTTAACACTTCAATGCTTCATTATAGCCATTTTTTGATATTTCTCTTTAGAACAGAAGTTGAATTCTATATCTGGTTTTTTGAAGTTAAAATCGTTTAAATCTATAATTTTTGTTGATGTATCAACTTTATCTACTAGTATAGCTAAATCTTTTACTTTGTATTTAGTTTCAAGTTCGACTTTTGGTTCTTTATTTTCAGTGATGGCTAGTTGTGTTTTAACTGGTTCAAGCAGTTCTAATGTTTCTTTTTCTATAGTGGGCGTTTTTAATACTTCTATCTTTTGTGTTTTTACATCTTTTGAAATTAATTCATTCATTTTCTTAAGATGAGGTAAATCTCTTTTAACAAACTTTGCTTCTAAAGTAGTATTTAGCTGTTCTGCCAACCACTTCTCCACTTTTTCTGTAGTTACAGGAAAATTCATTAAGTCTTTGTACATTTCTTGCAACATAGTTCGATAATTATATTTAGCGACATTAAAGGAGGAAACTGAATTAGATCTTATCTTTTTGTAAATGTTTTTTTGTATTTGATTGGTTAAAAAATGGTTTACTACAACTTTATAATTAGTTCGCCAATACCAGCTTAAAACTTTCTCACTTTTGTAATCCATTAAATCTTTCTCATATAAGTATTCATAATCACCACAAGTAGCTTCGAAATATTTGTTACAGAGGAAAGGATTTTCACTGTTACAAGTAAAACATTTGTCGGATAGAATCCTTATTTGAGTTTCAGGAGAAACATTTATCTTTCTTGTTGCAATAACAATAGGCATTAAAGAGGAATTCTTATGAAGAAATTCCACCTCACCATAAGCATGAAGGGCAACAAAGGTAGTATTAGCTAATGTCACTTTTGCATCGGATTCTTTTAATCCGGCCCTAATTTCGCCTGCTATAAAGGATTCTTCAGTAGAAGTAAAATTCTCGGTAACAAAAACATTTCCTCTTACAAAGACTTTTCCTTTTAATTCAACACTCCTTGCTTGTATATTACCATATATGATTAAAGGTGTGTCATCATCACTTATTTTTTCTACTTTAAATTCTCCTAATGCACAAATGTCACCTACAATAATTGTTGGATGTAGAACATTTTCCATATTTCCTGTCCTCAAAATTATACTGTCTAAGGATAGAATAGGACCATTAACAACTACTCCCGGCTCAATAGTAAGAGTTTTTCTAGTGTAGATGCTCCCTGAACACTTTGCATTAGAATTGATAGAAATATGGTCAAAATCTACTAAAGGAGCTATTCCTTCGTATTTAGAAGTAACAAGAAGATTTCTTCCTGAAGGGTCAACATTTATACCCTCAACACTCATATAATATTGGCGCATCTATCATTCCTCCTCAGAATTTGGCACTAACCTTCCTGAAAAGTTAGAAAGGCTAGCAGACTTATTAGTGAAAAGTACAGGTAACTTTTTTAGGTGCTTTGGATAAAAGTTCTTTTGAGTCAAAAGTTCAGAAATTTCAGCAAGAATTTGTTGTGAATGATCAGAATCTATTAAATTTTTTTGATCTTCTACTTTCTCGTTTATAACCTCTAATGTCCTTGCATTCTTGGAAATATCGTCTGTTAGATTTTTACATAAAGGAAGAAAATTATTTTCTCCAAACATTTGAATATCCGTAACTAAAGGTCCTTCAACCAGATATTTACTCGAACTCATAGAAGAAATTTTCGAGAATAACAAAGGTACTGTTAATAAAGATATAAAGCCTTTCTCCTTTTCATGTAGATTTAACATTTCAGTTTCAATGAAGAATTGTTTGAGTTTATTTTCTACTTCTTCTCTTCTACTGACAAAATCTTGTAAAACACTCTTTGTTTCATTGCATTGATGAGAAAAATGCTCTAATCTAGAATCAAATTGATTTAAGGCAAAGTTTATGATTTCAATGTCTGTTCGTTCTGCAGTAAAAGCATTAAGCATTTCAAAAACTATTTTCATATTATCAAGTATCTCAAAAAGAGGTGTAATATTTTCTTGATTAAGCTTAACAAAATGTTTAATATTTGAAATTATTCCATTTACAAAATCTTTTACTATTCGTTTATACTCGTTGATAAATTGTGAAACTGCAGTATCCACCCTATTTTGTGCTAAACTCATTAAACCTGTTGAAGTTACCATGTCTGAGGTGGCATCTATCTTTTTAATTTTCAAGTCAATAATTAACGAACGATTAAGTGCTTCCACTGTGCGTGTAAGATACTCGACTTGGGTATCTAAAAGAAGACTTTGCCCTTTTTGGATTTCAATGTTTTTTTGGCCATATTCTAAAGCCTTACTATTATTTTTAGTAAGAGCAGATACAGATTTGCCTAATTGGTCAATCTTCCTACTTATATTTTTCATTTCATAGTCTAAACTACTCATATTCTCAACTCCTTGCTTTTTTTCGAACTGAATCAGTCTGATTATTTAATGACCTTATGTCTCTTACTATATTTTCTGTATCCTTAATCAGCTTTGTGAGTTCTTGTTGCATAACCCTTGCTTTTTCAACTTCTCCTGTTATTTTATAAAGTTGAGATTTACTCTCTTCCATCTCAATTCTTAGAGGAGAAAGATTGGTCATTCTATTGTTCTTAGTATTAATTATACCAGAAATATTTTGAATGATTGTTCGAGCGTTCTCTATCATTTGTTCTTCAGATTCATACATCCTAACTGAATAAGCTTTGGCTAATGGGATGAAAGCATCCATAATTTCAAGATATTCGGAACTATTATGGCATTTAGGACAGTGGTAAACGCCATCTTTTTGAAGAGTCATTATTGGTAAATCTGCATTAATGTAAGGGACAACTTCTTTGGAAATAGGAAGTGTGTCTTTGATAGTTTTGTCCAATTCATACTGAAGTTGGTCTAACTCATTTTTCATTGTGGTATCGGGTTTAACGATATCAGGATCTTCCATGACGCCACCAAGAATCTTATTATCTATCCATCTTTCAAAATCAACAAGATTTCTTTGCATCTCAATATCTTTTTGACTACAGAAAGGACAAAGACGTGTATAATGGTAATCTAAAAGAATAGTGTTATCGATGGGTACGCTAGTTTGTACAACCTTTTTTAAGTCTGTATTCAACATTTCAGAGATTTGAGTTTCAACACAACAGATGTCATCAAAAGTAGTTCTAAGAGTATCAAGAATAGGTTCACCTTGAATCGATTTGTTTATTTTACGAATTTCTTCATTCCAAAATTCAATCATATCGGTGTTATAACCGATAATGCATGAAGACAAAAATTGTTCTTTAGCCTCTTCAGACTTTGGAACAAACTCTTTAAAATGACTCTTTATCTTTTTTAAGTCGCTAAAGAGAGGATTATCTGCAGTAATAATTGGGATC
>CAZEQQ010000253.1:0-4514 GCA_964514425.1 uncultured archaeon | reverse complement strand
CAGACTTATATTCAACATTACGAACATGTTCTCCTCCAAAAGCTTCTATCAAATCATGAGTAACATTAGCTCCTGTAGAAACAATTACAGAAACCATATCTTCTCTAATCATTTTTGTAATGACATTCCTCATACCTCCAGGAACTAGAGCACCTGCTATTCCAAGGAACACTTCTGCTTTATCATCAAGCATTTGTGAATAAATATCAACTGCTTTAGCTATTCTTCCTGCTCCAAATACACCTGAAGATTTAAACTGATTAATTAATCCGTCTGTAGTTTCACAGTCATCAATGTTAATTGATTTAACTTTTGGTATTTTGTGTTTCATACAACTCAAGTAAGAGTAATTTCGTTCTTTTTTAGCCTTTTTGCATTGTAGATTTTTTTAGTACCAGAGTTTAAAGGGAGGAAACGAAATGACATCATCATCTTTGCTTAAGACAAATAATTCAAAAGAAGAGATATCAACTTCATGAAGAAGAATTGGGGATAGAAGATTATCTTTATTTGTTGGATTAATCGGTGTGCCAGAAGAATAAGGGGTAAAAGCGGGAGTAACAAGTATCTTTGCAGTACGATTTTTTAGTTCACCTAAAGCAAAGCAAGGCATTTTGATAGTTTCTAATCCTCTAACTTTTTGTTGAAAAATTGGATGTTCATGACCGATAATAACATATTTCACATTAGAAGGTAAAAATTCTGGTAGGGGTTCATCACCATGTGTGAAATAGTAGTTATCGAGGTGTAATTCCTTCGATAAAACTACATTTTCGTAGTTTCTTGTAATCCAATTAATATAAATGTCATGATTTCCTTGAATGACATATATAGTAGGAACACGAATAGAAAGAGCTGATAAAAGGTCTTTTACCTCTCGATTTTCTATTTTAGAGGGTTGATTAAAACTATGTTTAATATCACCATTAAGAATTAGGGAGAAAGGTTTAAGCATCGATAAAATATTGGATAAAAGTTCAATAATTTCTTGTGTTTGTTTTTTAGGTGAGAAAGCCCCTTCTTCAGCCATTATACTTTCTATGCCTAAATGAAGATCTGCAATGACAAGAGCTCGAATACTTTTAATCCACAAAATTGGCGAGATATTCACAATCTGAAGATCTTCAGTTATGGAAGATAATTTAATAAGCTCTTTATTAGTCATATTCAAGAAAAAGTTGAACGGATAGTTTAAAAATATACACTAAAGTAACTATTAAAGGGTCAAAAAAATAATGTAAAGGGATTCATGAATTAACAAGAAATAATCTGAAAACCTTTTTTAGACCATTTTTCTAAAGGCGTATGTCCCCATAATGCATCATCAATAGGAAGATTTTGTCTCTGAGCTGACTCTAATGAGTTCATGGCTTGAGCACAAACTTTGCAAACAGATGCAATAAGGTTGTTTTCTTTTATCATGTTGTATTTTTCATTATTTTTTTCTTCATATTCTGCGATAAGTTTGCATGATTCGCTCTCAAATACTAAACCAACATCATGTCCTTTATCATTAAAGTCGAGCACATTCATCATAACATGGGTGAATACTCCAATATTAGCAGACCAAAGCACAAACAAAACTTTTACCATAGTTTATCAATAAAACAATACAGTGTTAATTTAAGAAGTTTACTCAATGGTATCAGCGTCTTTTTTCCTCTTTTTGATTATTGGGATATTGATAATTACTTCTTTACTTTGCATTTCATCAGTTTTTTGTTTGATTTCATAAAAGCCTTTTGAGAAATCTATAGCAGCCTTAAGCAAAACAAATCCGATACCTATTCTTTTATTTATCTTCTTAAGGGGATCAAGTAAAATGCCAATTACTTCTTCAGATAATGGTTTTTCATAGTCTTTAATAATTATTTGAGCATAATGTGTTCTCTTTTCTAAATGTGTTACTAGCTTAATTTCAACTATATTACTACTAGAACTATGAACTTTTTCCGATGTTATAGGATGATTTACTGCATTTTCAATTATTTCAAATATCGCGTTTTCTAATAGAGGATTGTACTGTACAAAGCAATAATCTTCAACATCTTCCTTGAGTATTATGTTCATTTGAGGATAGGATATTCTTCCTCTTTCAACTAGTTCACTAACAAGAGTATTGATATTGATCACTTTACCTTTTATCTCATTATCTGTAATATAGTGTAAAGTTTTTATTGAACTTATGGCAAAAGATATTTTTTCCATTTTTTTATACGCTGTTTCTATTGCGTCGATATAAGTGGAATTGACAACTTCATTCTTTTGTTTTTTAAGCAAATCAATAGCATTTCTTTGAATTTGTAGTGCATTACGTAAATTATGAGTAGCTACATCAAAAAGGATTTTAGAAGTATCTCTTTCCCTCAAGAAAATTTCAAGAGGCACGAAAGTTTCATGTCTAGAAATGATATCAAATATAGGTCTTTCAAGACCAATATGTTCATCCAGCTTTCTAATATGGATGTAAATTGAAAATATCAATGCATACAAAATAGCTGAAAGAACAAAAACGGGTAATCGTGCAAAGATACTGTTTTGTAAGTCAAAAACTATAACAAGTTGAAATAGAGGGAAGAGTATAGCATCAGCTATTGAAGCAATAATTAGAGCGAACGTTCCACTAATGAATACTCTATGTTTGCTTGAGTAAAATAGGTTCATTAGAAATTGAAATATGATTACCATTATTATTATATCAAATAAAATAGTTAATGTGCTAGCAACAGCAACTTTCATACTAACAGAGTAAAGAGAGAGATAAATCGGATTGGTTATTTGTAAACCTTCTAAATTCATTTTGAGAACAATATTGATGATCAAAGGAAAAATAAATGAAATAATTCCAGCAATGAAAATTGTTGTTAGAAAAGTTCTTGCCTTTTTTGTTCCTCTTTCCAGATAGATCAATAAAGAGACAGCTAATACACCTACAATCAAAGTTGGACTGTATATAGAAAAAGAATAATTTAAGCTAAGGTAAGGGTAAACTTGTATTGATGCTATTGCGATTGTGTTAACATATACTATGGTAGAAGCTACAAAACCATATAATGGTCCTTCTGAGATATATTTTGCTGAAAGATGTAAGATAATAACTATTGCTGAAAATACGAAGATGTAGAGTATTAAAACAAGAAAAGCGTTGAAGTTAAGAGTTAATAACACACTTGCTAGAATCGCTTTTAGAATATATATTTTTCTGAATTTTTTTTGATGAAAGCTAAAGGAATATCCTAATCGTAAATGTATTCAGCTATTTGTACTTTTTTTTTAGTTTTCTAAAAAAAACAAGTACAGAAGCAAAAATTGATTAATATGTTTTGAGTATAAATCATATGTTAACTGAAACAGAGATATTATCCTATTTTGAAACACATCAATCGCCTTTACCTATGAATTATATAGCTAAAGGAGTGCTAAAAAAAGATACAATCATTGCAGCACTTAATACACGAGCAACAGAAGAAGCTATAAGGGGCATACTTCGAGCTGCAAAGAAGGCTCGGGCTGTAGTTATTATGGAATTAGCTTTAAGTGAGATGTCTTTGAGCAGAGGATATACTGGTTACACCCCTCAGAGTTTCGCAGAAAGAGTAAAATCTGCTGCTGAAAAAGAGAAATGGTTCGCTTATGCATTACATGCAGATCACTTGACGGTTAAAAAAGGTACAGACGAAGAAATGGCTAAAGTAAAAAAAGAGATAGAAGCTAGGATTGAAGCAGGATTTACAGGATATGCTATTGACACCTCCTTTCTATTCAATAGAGATGCTACTACAGTAGAAGAGCAGTTAAGCCAAATAATAGACAAAGGAATGGTTCTATTTGACTTTGTTAAAGAAAAGATGAAAGGAAAGCCTTATGGTTTAGAAGGAGAAGTAGGCGAGATAGGAATCAGTGAGTTTACTACTGTTGAAGAAGCAACATACTATATCAAAGCTTTAGCTGAAAAAGGAGTAGAATTAGACTATCTTGCTATAGCTAATGGCTCAACCCACGGAGTAAATGTTGATGCTGAAGGAAAAATTGTTCCCCAATTAGGTATTAATGTCCAAAGAACAGTAGAAATAGTTGATGCATTGGTTGATTTAGGCTATAACACAAAAATTGCTCAACATGGGATTACTGGAACACCTGTAGAAGTAATAGCTAAGACGTTTCCACATGGTAAAGTGGCAAAAGGAAACATTGGAACTCATTGGCAGAATGTGGTTTTTGAAGTTCTTGAAAATAATGAAAAAGAACTTTTTGAAGAGATTAAGAAATGGGTTTTAGAAACTTATGCTAAACCTGGAGATGATTCTCACAAAGTTTTTGCTAAGAATGGAAAGATGGCTTGGAAAGAATTCTATGACAAAATAGAGAACATCAAACTTGAAAGTAAAGAATTAATCATTGGAAAAGCAGAGAAAGAGATGAGCGACTTCATTAAAGCCTTAAAAATGGAACAAACTGCTGATTTAGTACTGGAATATATTAAAGAAAATAAATTAGAAGAATCTTATTAATAA
>CAZEQQ010000252.1:0-4524 GCA_964514425.1 uncultured archaeon | reverse complement strand
TATTGTATCCAATCCCAAGTCATTACATATTCTATTTAATTGTGCAACATGCTTAATGTCACTAATCAAACAATTTGTTCCTAGAGCCCAAGCTGATTCATATTCTAATGGACTTACAATCAAATTTCCTGTTTCTGGATCAGGCATGGCGTTTGAACAAGCTATTATACAACCAGGGTGACATGCGTGTCCATACGTACCAGCATGTTTACCTTTACCCATTTTTTCGTCTAGTTTGTCGACAATTTCATGTAAGGCTTCTCCTGAAATGTTTTTAGCGCCTTCAAAATACCCTTTTTTGAAGTTCATTGTAGGCAATCCACCTGCTTCATTGAGAATATTCTGAAGAACATTTGTACCATAGTTTTTTAGAGCACCTTTATCTGTACCAGCTTTTCCACCTGTAATAGCGTGTTCTTTTAGTGCGTCTGCTAATTTCTTTCTACCTTGTTCATATAATTCAGGATTAGCAGGCTTGGGACTCTCACAGCCCGTATCATCACTAATAATGGAGATTATGCGCTTAGAGCCTAATACTGCACCTAAACCGCCTCTTCCGGCATATCTACCTGGATCGGTATTTTCAGGATTATTTCCATAAATTCCTGCATTTTTACATAATGTTTGTCCAGCTATACCACAACCTACCAAACCTGGTTTTGTGGGGTATTTTTCCCATAATTTAGCGATTAAATCATAGAGACCCATGTTTTCATATTCTGTTGCAAGCACTAACTCAGCTTTATCTTTGGTTATTAAGAGATTGTACCATTCTGTAGTGTTAGGTTGTCCTTCAATGATTAAAGCTTTTATCCCCAACTTCGCAAGTTTTCTTGCTGTTAATCCACCAGCGTTCGCTTCTTTTATTCCTCCTGTTAATGGAGATTTTCCACCCACACTTAATCTACCAGAAGATGGAGCGTTCGTTCCCGATAGTATTCCGGGAGCAAAAACTATTTTATTTTCTGGTCCTAAAGGATCACAGGTCGGAGGAACCTCATCTGCAATGATACTGCTTGTTAAGCCTCGACCGCCATGATATTTATATTTATCCGGTACTTGTTCAAAGCTACAAGTCATATCGTTCATGTTTACACGTAATATTTTTCCATTCATTTTTCTCACTTTTTTTGGAAACAATTTTCGTTTCAATAAATGTGAAAGGATTTCTATTATTTAAGAATTTTGCAGAAAAAAGGGTGATTTCGCAGAATCGTTATTCAGACCACAAGCGAGTAGACAAATATCTTTCTCCAGTATCGGGAAGTATGGCAACAATTTTTTGTTCAGTAGGGTTTTCTTTTGCATATCTTATTGCTGCAACTGCTATCGCACCAGAAGAGATTCCTGCAAAGATTCCTTCTTCTTTTGCTAATCTTCTTGTCATAATTATTGCTTCATTATCTTCAATTTGAAAAATTTTGTTTATTATAGTTAAATCTAAAATTGCTGGCTTAAACCCGGGTCCTATTCCTTGAATTTCATGCTTTCCTGGTTGCCCACCAGATAAAACGGGAGACCCTTTAGGTTCAACTGCGACAATTTGTATGTTAGGGTTAAAAATTTTCAATGTTCTACCTGTTCCAGTTATTGTTCCCCCTGTACCTACTCCTGCTACAAATACATCAACTTCGTGGTTCATATCTTCCCAGATTTCAATAGCAGTAGTTTTTTGATGAACCATTGGATTAGCTAAATTTTCAAATTGTTGTGGAATAAAGGCATTATCATACTCTTTTGCTGTTTCTTCTGCTTTTGATATTGCTCCTTTCATTCCATCTATACCTGGTGTGAGAATTACATCTGCTCCAAAAGCTTTGAGTATCTTTCTTCTTTCTTCAGAAGTACTATCAGGCATAACTACTGTTATGGGATAACCTTTTACTGCACAGACTAATGCAAGCCCAATTCCTGTATTTCCTGAAGTTGGTTCAATTATTCTTGTTCCTTGAATAATTTTTCCACTCTTTTCTGCTTCTTCTATCATGTTAAGAGCAGCTCTATCTTTTATGGAAAAACCAGGATTAAAACTCTCTATCTTTGCATATATTTCAGCATTTAATCCTTTGGTAATGTTATTTAGTTTAACTAAAGGAGTATTACCAATGACATCAAGTATACTCTCAAATCTTACCATTCTTTTTTTCCTCTTTTTCCTCTGATACTTTACTTATTTGTTCCTCTAATTCAGAAACTCTTGATTCTAATCTTTCAATTAATTTTATCATAGGATCAGGGAGTTTTCCATGAAGTAAATGTTTTATATCGTCAACCAATTCTTTATCGCCTTTGACAATTCGACCAGGTACACCCACTACAACAGAATTGGCAGGTATATCTTGTGTAACTACACTATTAGCGCCTATTTTTACATTATCCCCAATTGTAATTGGCCCTAATACTTTTGCTCCTGCTCCTACGATTATATTGTTTCCTAAAGTAGGGTGACGCTTTATTGCTTCTAAGCTGGTTCCACCTAAAGTCACTCCTTGATACAGAGTTACATTATCTCCAACTTCTGTTGTTTCACCAATAACTACCCCTGTTCCATGGTCAATAAAGAAATTTTTACCAATGATTGCCCCAGGATGAATATCTATTCCTGTTAACTGTTTAGCAATACCACTTAAATATCTTGGAATAAAGGGTATTCCCATGTCTATTAGTAGATGTGCAACCCTGTATAACATTACTGCTTGAACTCCAGGGTAAGAAGTAAAAATTTCAATTATACTTTTTGCTGCTGGATCTTTATTGAATGCTGCTGAAACATCAGAAACAAAATATTCCAATAATTCTTCTAAATGTTTCACAGCATGGTCTTTATTTTTGAGTTCTACTTTTAATTGGAGGTCTATGAAACAATCTTTGCAAAAATCTAGAAAGTTTTCTTTCTTCTTTGCATACCCACAATTTGCACAATCATGATTTTCTTTAGAATGACTATCCATTAATTTCACTAGTTTATACCTTTCAAAAACATTCTGCTTAGTTGTATTGTTATATACATTTTACAACAAAATAGTAACAAATTAGTCGTTATTTAGAAACTAAAAAGATTAAAATATAGGCTTTTTTCCTTGAAAACATGAAAGTAATTAATGAAAATATAGAGCTAAAAAATGACAAATCATCACAGCAACGTTTACTTTCTGTTGATGTTGTAAAAGGTTTAGCTATTATGGGAGTCTTATTTACTCATGCTACAATTTATGGTATTTGGCAAACTGAAGAAAATGCGCTTAATGTAGTTCCTCTTTCTGTTCTTCTTTTCTTTTTACCTATTATCATTGTTGGGACGTGGGGAGGAGGTTTTCCTTTAATTAGCGCTCTTATTAGTACCCATAACGTTTATAATCGTCTTGAAAAAGGATTGAGTTTTCGTCGAGCTTCCACTCCTATTCTAATCAATAGTTCATTGCTATTTCTTCTTGATCCTTTTCGTGTTATGGTTTTATCTCGAACGTGGCCTAACGCATTTTCTGAAGGTATTAATCATTCTATTATTAGTAGGCTACTTTATGACGGCCAACTTGCTTTTCCTTCATCTGAGAAATTCATGCAGATTGGGATACTGCCTGCAATAGGCTTAAGTGGCTTTTTTTCAGTTTTTCTTTTATGGTTACTCTTTCGAAATGATGGAAGAAAAAAAACAGTAAGAAATATTAGTATTTTAGCTTTCTTGGGTGTAGTTTTAGCAGGAATTTCTAATCCTCTTAGTGAAATATGTACGCCTTTTATAGCACAATTTTACCACCAAGGAGGGGTTTACATTTTCTTCGCTTATATTCTACGACTCTTTTTTGGAGCACAACTTTCTTTCTTTCCTTTAGGAATTTATGCTATTTTTGGGATGATTGGTGGTTATTTGATTGTTCAAAAACACGATTATAAATGGATTAAGCGTTATGGAATTGGTTTTGGTTCTTTATTTTTAGTAGGGTTTATGCTTTCTTTAACCCTTAAAATTCTTTTATCCCCAAAAGACCCATTTGACGTTCTTTTTGATATTCTTGACTATAGCATTTATCCTCGAGAGTTATTTTTCCTTAGTTTGGGTTGTATGCTTTTATTATATGTTCTCCTTGTGAAAAAGTTCGAATATGTAAGTGATGCCAAAAAAGTTATTCTAAGTAAAAAAACAACGTTTATCAGAAGATTTGGTGTTGGAACTCTATCTATTTACATTTTTGAGCCCTTAATTCATAATGTTATTGCAGCAGCTTTCCAACAATTTTTCGGTCCGCCACCAGAATTCGGCACTCCCGGTCCTTTTATGGTAAATGTCCCGGCCATTCTTTTTTATGAAGTCGTTTTATTTGTTTTCTGGGGAGTTGCAGTTTATTATTGGTCAAAGACAGGTTATAAATTTGGCTTTGAACACTTAATCAAAACAATTACGAAACCTTTACGCAAAATTGAAACAAAAAGAGCTATACTTTATATCCCTTCAGCAGAAGAAGTTCAACAAACTATAGGACACTGATTTTTAAAAAGTGTGGTCTTTATATAAAGAAGTGATGT
>CAZEQQ010000251.1:0-4540 GCA_964514425.1 uncultured archaeon | reverse complement strand
TGTTTTTATGATTTCTATAAACACTGATTCTCAGAGTAAATCGGAACAAACAACTTGTTATATTTTTGATCTCAAAACAGGTAAAGTTTCACTTAATTATGGTCCTAAAGAGGAGCTTAGCGCTATTTACTTTTATCCCAAGAAAAAACAGACAATGCTACCTAAAACGATCTCTGCAATAATTAAGAAGAAGAAGAAGAATCTAATAATAAAAAAATTAAAAACCATAGAGGAATCTTTGGTAGACATCGCTTTAGTAGATGGAAATAAAATTTTTTGTGATACTGGAAAAACTAGTATGATTTCCTTAGATTACTTAGGAGAGGGCTTTAAAAGGGTATTAGAATTAATTGTTTTTGAAGAAAGCACTGGCAAATTGCTTTTCATTGATGAAGTTGAAAATGGACTATACTTCAAAACTCAAAAGTTTCTTTTTGAATCTTTGTTCAAACTAGCTAAGAGTGAAAATATTCAAATGTTTATGACGACACATTCATTTGAAACTGTTCAAAATATTATAAACACCTCGATACCAAAACTTGGAAAAGCATTTTACAGGTTAGAGAAGAAGGAAAAAGGCATTGTATATTTGACTGTAAGATATGACGAAGAGGAAATGAGAAATGCTATTGACTATAAACTAGAATTTAGATAAAGTGATACTATGGGTATTAATATTGACAAAGATTCAGCAACATCATATATTCTGAGACTTGACAAAAAAAAAGTGACACCAAGTATTTTGAGTGATATTTGTTGTTCTCACGTTTTACTGGTCGAAGGTGAAGATGATAGATTTTTCTTTGAGCATTTGATTAAACATATCTATGAGGATACTTCTAATTCTGAAATTCTAACCGAAACGGTTCAATTTTTTATTTCAAAAGGGAAAACAAGATTCAAAGAATTAATAAAGTCAATTGCTAAAACCAAAAATAGTTCTAACATTCGAAAATTAGCTTTAATTAGAGATATTGATAATGAAGATGTAGATTCTGACTTATTACCAAAATTGAAGTCCTATTTTACTGATATTGACGAGATTGATTTTACTCTACCACTTGACAATCCAACTGAATTCCCTTCTGGTGCTGTGTCAGTTGGTTTCTTTTTTTTGCCTGATAATAAAAGTAGTGGTAAATTGGAAACATTATGTTTACAAGCAATAAAAAATGATCCTAAATATGTTGACATAAATAGATGCATAAAAGCTTTTTTAGAATGTGCATCAGAACTCAATATTACATTAGATTTAGAAAAAACAGAAGTAAAAGCTTTTTGCTCGTTGTTTGCTGATATTCGTTATATTGGAGGAGCTGTTCAAAGAAATCTTATCAATTTTAACTCAGAAGTTTTTCAAGAGTTAAAGGAATTCACTCTGAAATTTTTAGAGAAGCACTAATTATTCAATCATTTAACTAAAACGTAATTAAGAATGTATTAAATACCTTTAACTTTGTTAATTAATGCTTTTGTTTTAACTTTTAGTTATTTTACCATCAGTAACTTCTCTTTCAGTTTAACTATTTATGAGTTTCTCATTTTTAGTGTAGCAGTAAAAAGTATAAAATCAGAGTTTAAAGGGAGTTATGAGCGTAATGTGAACATAAAATTATTCACAAAAAATCTACAAAAGCAAATAGTAAAGTGAAAGAATGGTATCGCTAAAAATCCCAAATATTTTAATAGTTAGTTTCCTAAATAAAAGATGATAATAATGAGTGAAGTAACCGTGAAATTAAGGATATCAGAGGAGATACTAAAAAAAGTAGACCTAGAGCGAATAATAGAACGGATTGAGCACGAGATTATGGTAGAATATAGTATCGAAAAGTTATATGGTTCAATGAAAGAGAAAAAGATAGACCATTTGTTAAAAGAGGTAGAAGAAGAGTGGAGCACCTAAAAGCTTTTGTTGATTCAAATATCATCTTAAAGCATTTACAAGGAGAAGTAAATTTATCAAAAATTAGTTAATAATGGGATTTACAGACAAATATCATCATATTTAGAGAAGTTTTCTATTTTATTTTTAGTGTAGCAGTAAAAAGTATACTCCCCCTAATAAGAAAACTGAAATGAGACAAAGCAGTGATACTACTATGCCTATTTTCGCAAATTCTAGCCAAGTAATGGTCAATCCTTTCTTTTTTACTGTTTCTATGACTATAATGTTACTCGCTGCTCCTAAAATTGTTGTTGCTCCTGCGAATGTAGAAGATAGGGCTGCTCCCATCCAAAAAAGTGGATGATCAAGTATTGTTCCAGGCAAAAGCGAGGCGACAACTATTGCGACAGGAACATTGGAAAGGAATTGTGAGCTTACAAAGATAATAAGAATGAAAATACAGAAGGTGGTAAAATTAAACTCTGCTTCATTCATTAAGTCTGTTACAACGCCTGCAAAGAACTTCGAAGATGTAACATAATTAATAACTACAAACATTCCTCCAAAGAAGAAGAATATTCCCCAATCTAATTTAGAGAGAATTTTGTCTCTTTCATTTCTTAAGAAAAGAAAAATTCCTGTTACTACTAAAAACACAAATGCCATAGAAAATTGGAAGAAAGAAGACATTATTAGTCCAACAAATATCAGTCCTAAAGCTATTAAGGCTGGTTTTCCTATTTTTTCATCTTCATATCTTTCGAGTATAAATGGTGTTACTTCAATAGGTTGATCACTAAAATCGCTACGATAAAAAAATCTTATCACAAAATAGCAGCAAAATAAGGAAAATATGGTGGGAAATAATGCCCAGAGTGCGAATGAAAGAAAACTTATTCCTCCTGCTTTAGCCAAAATAAAATTTTGTGGGTTCCCTGTAGGTAAAAGAGCAGAACCAAATGTTATAGCATATGCTACAGCTAAAATGAAAGGTTTTGAATTCCTATTTATTTGCTTTGCAAAGATAATTAACAATATTGGAGCTAGAATTGCAACTGTGTCATTAATTAGAAATGAAGCAGACAAACCAAATACAAGCACTATTATTAATAAAATGTGTTTTCCTGTTTTTGTAAAATTCAAGAATAACTTTGCTCCTTTGTTCAGATAACCGCTTAGTTCTAACGCAGTTACAATTACGAACATTCCAAAGAGAAAAATGAACACGTCAGCTTCGTGGACTAAAACCATTAAAGCTTCCTCAAAACCATTAGGAATAATAAAAATTAATGCTATCGCTGCTGTCATAAAAGCTGTCCAAGCAGGAATCTCTAATTTCCCTATTCTTCTAAAAATAACAGCTAAACTTACTAATAGTAAGAGAATTATGGGAAAGATTAAATCTAGAAAGAGATTCATTGATGTTGGTGATAGTGAAAGAAATTTAAACTTTAAGATGGATGAAGAAAAGAAAAGTGAGCAGATAGAAACTTAAACCAATTAAACATAAAAGAATAATAAACAAAGTTCTAAAAATGAAGAGAAAATAGTTCAATCAAATTTTGAACAGTGTTTCATCAAAACTTTTTTTGTTCTGTAAATAATTGTTGATAGGAAGAAAATAGACATGACAATGATGAAATAACTCATTGAAGACTCTTCAACTTCATCTTGAAATTGGCTAACAGTAAATGAAAAAATAGTACTTTCAGCAAAATTTCCCGATATATCGACAACTTCAACGAAATAATAAATGGTTGCATAAGCGTTGAATGTGCCAATAGTAGAACTGTAGGTTGTACTATTGAGTATCATTACTTTTTTTTGCCAATCAAAAAAACCTATACGATAATAAAGATTAACGCTGTGTAAACTTGTTTCAGAGGATATTTCAGCGGAGATTACTACAATATCATTATTTGTTGGGTTGGTAGGGTTATGGAAGATATTTATAAATTCAGGTTTTGTAAAATTGAATGTAGAAGATATTTCCTCTGATTGAGGATAAAAATCTTTTACATTCCCTGAACCGTCAATACTATATGAGTATAATCCTATCCCGTCAGACCAATAATTTCCCTTGAATACTTTATCATTATACCATTTATTACTATCGGGTTCTGAACTTGCATCATAACCTTGGGAAGAGGAGGGGTTGTTACTAATAAAATTATTAAAGTAAATGTAATTATTAAAACAATTATGAGATAATACAGCTCCGTAATTAGTATTATTGAAAATGTTATTATGAGCAATTATAGATGAAGAGAAAGAGGAAAAAACCATCCCCGATCGAGACTTTGCTATTAGATTGTTTACAACAAACAAATCTCTTGAATGACCAATATAAATTCCATCAAATCCGCAATGTGAAATTTTATTGTTATTAATAATAGAATGTTCAGAACCTATACTACTACTAATAGCAGTAGTTTCGATATTGAAAATTGTGTTATTATCTATAAGTGTGTATTTGGAGTATTGAAAACTGATACCATTCCAGCTATCTATAATGAAATTGTCTTTTATTGTTGAATAATCTGTAGAGTTTACATAAACCCCTCTTGAAGAGTTTATGATAATGTTATTATTTATATTAACTGTCCCAGGAGAACAATTTCTAATATCAATACCAAAATAGTTTAATTGAAT
>CAZEQQ010000250.1:0-4564 GCA_964514425.1 uncultured archaeon | reverse complement strand
CCATATCACCACATTAAACCCGACACCACTTATCCTGCAACATACATTTTTACAGCTGAATCGGACACAAGAGTTCATCCCATGCATGCAATGAAAATGGCAGCTAAATTACAAACTATAGAACAAAATAATCCCATTTTGCTATTCATTGAAACTAAAGCTGGACATGGTGTAGGTAAACCTGTCACAAAAAAAGTGGAAAGTATATCTTTACTTTTAGGATTTCTCTTTTGGAACTTAGAAATATAAAGAAAAAATCCTGATTCTTTTCTTTTCTCGAACTTTTTTCATTTATTCTTTTGAAAGTTGTATTAATCCTTTTTTCGACTTAAAATCTCTTGAAATTAGGCATTTTTCTATTTAGTAAGCTTTATTATACACAAAGGAAAATAAGAGATTAGGTTTTACTAATGAAGAAAGTTGAATCTTTATTTATTTTAAAAAACAAGAAATTCTTTCTAATCGGTGTTTTTATACTATCATTATTATGTTTCACGATACTTTCAGTGCACGGAGCACAAGAAAATGATGATCAAAATCCTAGTTTGCAAGATTGGAACTATCGCTTTGAAATGCCATTTATGGAAACAAATATTACAGTATTAGAAGACGGTTCTATTGACATTTACTACAAAATGGGAATAAGAGCGAGTGTAAATTCTGATAGAATCGAAGTGTTTGATATAGGTTTTCCGAATTTTCACTATGAAATGGATTCCGTTCGAGCAAAAGTCAACGGAACAAACATTTCCAAATTAAGTATCCACAAAAGTGAATATATCGATGTAGGAGTAGAAATATGGTTAGGACAAAACACTATACTTCCTGGAAATTATGCTGTATTAGAAGTTTGGTGTAATAATCCTGTAATGGTATTTGAAGATCAAGATGAAGATAAAGGGTCGGTCGTTTTTCGTCAAACATGGTTCGGACAAGAATTTACCTATGGCTCAACAGAAAGAACAGTAAGATACTTTTTCACTGAGAAGTTAGAAGAAATAACGAGTGTTGTTCCAAGAGTAGCTGAAATGGCACCAACTTATGTTACATCTGAAGAAACACCTTACCTTGAATTCAAAAAAGTTGCAAGTACGCCTTATGATGATGACTTTTATACAGGAGTAGCTTTTCCTGCAGATTATGCAACGATTCATAACTTTTTCTGGAAAGTAGAAATTCTTGGATTAGTAATGATTCTATTACCGCTAGTAATTTTTGGAGGAATATTCTTAGCGATAATGTTGTTAGCAATATTAGGTAGCAGAAGAGAACACAAAAAGTATTTACCTCCTACAATTAGAGCTTACGGTGGTAATGCAAAAACAGATTTAGAACCATCAGAAGTAGCTCTATTACAAGAATTACCCTTTAATAAAGTTGCAGGGTTAATGTTTTTTGAAATGATGAAAAAAGGGTTTGTTGAACTCAAATCAGATATGCCTTTAAGATTCAACATTTTGATAGATAAAGAAATGAAGAAAACTTTACCAGAGCATGAAAAATTGATGTTAGAAGGTATAAGAAGAAGAGAGCAAGAGGACTTAAAGATTCCACATGGACACATGTCTGGAACTATTCCTCAAGAACCTATCAACCAAGAAGATGTGAAAAAAGTATTGCAAAAATTCATTGATAACTTAAATGATAAAATGAAAGGTTTTTCAGCTGTGAGAACAAGACAACACTATCAAACAGTGTTAGAAGAAGCGTGGGAAGCAATGAAACAAGAATCACCTACAATGGAAAATGCTTTCTTATGGATTATGTTAGACAAAGAATATGAAACTAGACTAGAAGCTGAAGAAGGAAGTTACTATTATCCTGGTTGGTATGCAAATAACTATTATTGGGCAACAACTGGGTATGCAATTGGAAGAAGAGCAGGATACAGTAATAATCAACAAGTTCCTGGCTCCCAATTAATTCAACTACCAAAAGGTAAAGTTGGTGGAATAACTGGACTATTAAGACATACAAACACGAAATCTATAACCAATCATCTCAAAGTAAGAGAAGCCATAAGAAATATTACACGTCCAGCTCCATCAAGTAGTAGCGGAAGGTCAGGAAGTAGTTGTGCATGCGCTTGTGCTTGTGCTTGTGCAGGTGGAGGTCGATAAAATGCCAGATTCGATATTGCATCATAAAAGATTTGAAGATACTCTTACTCGAATGCATTTAAGAGAAGAGAAGAAAGGACAAGGAATATTGGTCGTAAATGCCAATAGACTTTTCCATTTGAATAAAACAGCAACAGCTTTTGTAGCCAGAATAATTGATGGTAAATCAGACGAAGAAATAGTAAAAGAACTAAAAAAGAAGTTTAGTGTGTCAAAAGATCAATTAACTACGGACTTAAAAGACATCAAAAACACTCTTTTACAGTTAACTCTCACTCCAGACATTGATCCAGTGCAAAGACTATCAGAAGATGTAAGAGAAGCAACCGTTGGGACATTATCAGCGCCATTGAGAATGGATTTAGCACTAACATATAGGTGTAACAATAAATGTACTAAATGCTACGTTAACAGTACGAGAGAAATAGTAGAATTAACGACTGAAGAATGGAAGAAGGTTTTAGACAAATTATTCGAAATAGGAATACCTCATGTAACATTTACTGGCGGTGAACCTACTTTAAGAGAAGATTTGCCTAAACTAGTAGAGTATGCTGAAGATTTAGGCATTCTCACAGGTATTATTTCTAATGGACGAATGTTTAAAGATAAAAAACTCGTTGATGAACTTGTTACAGCAGGTATAGATCATTTTCAGATAACTATAGAAAGTCATGACCCAATTGTTCACAACCAATTGGCAGGATGTACAAATGCGTGGCAAGAAACTGTAGAAGGTATAAAAAACATTGTTCCTACACCTGTTTATTTGATGACAAATACAACATTGACACCTTACAATGTGCCAGAAATTGAAAAGACCATAGAATTTTTAGCTTCTCTAGGCATCGACCATTTTGCTTGTAACGGAATCATAAGCTCTGGAGGCGGAAAAGATGTTCGTTTTGCTCTTAAACCACGAGAAATGGGTGATATATTAGATCGAATAAGTAACAAAGCTGAAGAAAAGAAAATGAATTTCTTATGGTACTCACCTACAAGGTATTGTGAATTTAATCCAATTGACCACGGACTAGGGATGAAACAGTGCACAGCAGGACATATTGCTATGGCAATAGAACCTGATGGAATGGCAATTCCATGTCAATCTACTTTTATTCCTTTAGGGAATATTTTAACAGAGAAGTGGAAAAAAATATGGAACCATAAGGTAACAAAAGAATTACGAAATAAAGACCATCTCTCAACTACTTGTAGAAAATGTAGTCAAGTTCAATTCTGTGGTGGCGGATGCCCATTAAATTATGAAGAAAAAATAACTGTGTGCAAGGATTCAAATTCTTAATCATAGAAAAATCTCAAAAATAGTTAGAGTAGCTATCTCTAACTTCAATTTTTTCCTTAGTATTTACTCTTCAATTTCTATTTTAGTAGATGAAACCTCTGTCAATGCGTCCTTTATTGCTTCCACTACTTCAGGATGATTTTCTTTTTTTAACAACTCTTCTAAAGTTTTATTTGCTGTTTGAGGAGAAATAGATGCTAAAGATAAACACGCATGTTTTCTTATTTCATGATTTTCATCTTTTAATGCTTGTAAGATGACTTCAATAGCAAAAATATCTTTAAGAGATCCTAAGGAGTAGAGGATTATTGCTCGAACAAGGGTATCTTCTTCTGTTTCGTAAGCTTTCAATAAATAAGGAACAGGAAGAGTGTTATCGACTTTAGCTAACTTTAGTGCTGCATCAGCTCTGATCTCAATATTCAAACTATTAAGGTCTTCAATGAGCGTTTCAATCTTTAGGAATTCTTTTTTAAGTTCTGTCTTATCTTCTTCTCCTTGCATTCTTCTTAAGAATTGTAGTCCATTAAAATGCCTATAATAGATGTAAAGAGCTAAAGGGATTAGTAAAAATGTAAAAGCAAGGGAACCAAAAACCTTGTAAAAAAGATAACCAATAAAAGCAATAAGAAATGAAAAGCCAATCAATAAATAAATTCCTAGATACTCTTGCAAAATTTCGTTATTGAGTCTTAACATCTCTACCACCTATTTTTCAAATTCAGAAGATACCATTTTGATATTTTTTCCATGATAGTATTTATATCTATTTATTTAATAATGGTCTATCTTGGATTATCTATGTGTTTCCAGTTCTTGAGTTATTAATCATCCGAAGTTCACTTTTTACTAAAAAAATCTATCAAACAAGAGGATAAAATTAGACTAAATTAAAGAAAAAAGAAAAGAGAGAAAGAATAAAATTTATTTCTTACTCGCTATTTTCTTTACTTTTATCCTCCAAGAAGTCAAAAAGCCTATCCCTGTCAAAAGCACTATACTACCTGCCCCAACAGCTATCCCATAATAACTATTGAGAACAGAATCTATAGCATTCCAACTTTTTGCAAAGAAATTATTAGGATTGTTAATGGTATAAGTTAGAGTTTCTTCAACACTATTTCCCGCATTATCTGTA
>CAZEQQ010000249.1:0-4581 GCA_964514425.1 uncultured archaeon | reverse complement strand
ACGTCCAAAGTTTCTACCCTACCTTCTCTTATCTCTTGGACACTACTCACATCTTTAGCGGTCTTATCAACATTCTTATCTTTCAAGCTTTATAGGAACGATATATATCTTCTAACTAAGTTGAACCTCCGGGGATATGAAACAAAAAAAGTGCTCTATTATAAATTACTCAATAACTTTATCTATTGGCTAAGTTCAGCAGGAATTACGATTATTTTCTCTCTTTGTTACTTTTTTATCCTGAATTACTCTTTCCGTTTCTTTTTACTCGAAAAGCTTTTTGTTTTTAGTTACCCTACAATAACATTCTACTTCTTACCCATCATTGTTGTGCTTAACCTCTTCCTTCCTATTGTCACTCTATTATACACTCTCACTAACCCTAGAAAATTAACAAAAATAACTTCCGAAATATTGAGTAAACAAGATATGATGTTTTAGGAATCACAGATTCGTGAACGCTATATCTTTGTATATTCAGTTTTATTGTAGGTTATTTATCAACTATAAAAGCATATCTCACTATGGTCTAGGGGTTTAGATCTATTGGACGAAAGTATGAAGAAAAAAAACTATTCTTTTGTTTTTGCTAACTAAGAACACAAGTTATATCGTTTAACGGAGGTAGAATTGTTCTATGGTAATTTTTTTTCTCATTTTTTTTTACTGTCTTTACATTCCCATTGTGCAAAAGATTCTTCTAGAAAATTCAAGTGTTTAGAGATATTCAAATCTTGTTCAAAAATGATTTCATCTCTATTTATCTTAAAATTGAACTCTTCAGGCAGTTCATATAGCCATAACAGTAACTCTTTTTCTTCTTTTTCTAGTATCATCGCTAATTGATTTATTTTAAGTACTTTACTTCGTTCAATAACCTTAATGAATTTCTCTATTTTTTTATCGTGTTCTTTTTCTTGTTTGTCAACTATCTTTGATACCTCTTGAACCCATTCTTGTCTTTGAGCTCCTGTATATTTTTGTTGACTTTTCATTAAACTATCTCTAAAAGGCTGTAAAACTGTAGGCAAATCCGTATTAGTTGGAATTGAATGAGGACTATTCCATGTTATTTCTATTCTTGGATCAATTGAAAATTCTTTCAGTTCTTTTTTATCTCGTAGTGGATAAACATCTATTTGTTTCATTGGATTGTTTTGAAGATAGAGCTTCTGTAGTTTTTCACACTTCTCTAAAGGAGATAAGTCAATTTTTTGGAAATAATTCTGTGAAAGATATAATTCTTGTAACTGTGAACACTCTTTTAGTGGAGACAAATCTATTTCTGTTAATATATTACCCCAGAAAGAGAGTAATTTTAAATTTGAACAATTTTCTAAAGGTTTCAAGTCTAAATGATGCAAAATATTTTCGTTAAACAATAAAATTTCTAGTTTTGAACAGTTTTTTAATGGCGTAAGGTCAATATGTTTCAATTCATTTTGTGTTAAAGTTAAAGTTCTCACTTCTGTTAAAGCATAAAAGGGATGCAAATTCACTGATTCTATTTGATTTCCCCATAAATATAATTCATGTAGTTTTGTGCAGTTCTCCAAAGGAAAAAGGTCTATTTTCTTTAATTGGTTCTGATTGAGTGAGAGAATGAGAAGTTCAGGGCAATATTTGAGTGGAGCAAGGTCTATTTTCTTTAATTGATTTTCGTTTAAATATAGTTCTCTTAGAAATTTAGCCTTTTTAAAAGCGGATAAACTCACTTTTTTCAGTTGGTTTACCGCAAGAGAAAGAACTAACAGTTCCTCACATTTTTCTAAAGGCTCTAAATCTATTTTTTGGAGGTCATTGTTGTTGAGAATAAGTTGTTGTAATTTTTGACATTTGCCTAAAGGAGATAAATTGACTTTATCTAGTCTATTTTGAGCTAAAGAGAGAGTTCGCAAATTAGGACATTTTTCTAAAGGTTTCAAGTTTATTTCAGTTAACTCATTTCCCCATAAAATTAGTTCTTGGAGTTTGCTACATTGCTCAAGTGGGGCTAGGTTCAGTTTTTCTAAATTATTTTGGCAGAGGGAAAGTGCCCTTAATTCTCTACAGTTTTCTAAAGGCGTTAAATCTATAAATGTTAGATTATTTTCTTTTAAGTCTAAAACTTGGACAGACGGATCTATATCTAAAGAAAAATCAGTTCCATCTTTCGTTATTCCGACCAATTTTGTTGTCATGTTTTTCACTCTTTTATAATTAATACTCTTTAACTAATCTTTATTACTTTTTCTTTCAACTTACTTGAAGCAAGAAGCAATTTAAAAATAGACTACAATCAATAGCTATTATCAACTTTGGAAAGGATATATCTACATTTCTTTAGATTTTCATTTTCTTTTTAGAATTCTTAAATGGAAAGGTATATATTTGATGAATGTTCTTTTTGTTTTGGTAGAAGGGTATATTGGGGTAAACTATGAGAAAACATTTAGCAAAACAACTTTTTTCTATAGTTCTGATATATCTAAGGATTAAAATTTTTGGAAATTTCGTGAGGTTAAATAATGAATGAATATTATAGTCTAGATCATAGAGTTCTTGCACAACTGTTTAAAAAAAGTAGTCAATACATGAAATATGCTTCTTTTGCACTACTCTCTACTTTAATTTTAATTGTAATTTTTCTGATAATTGAGAACAACAATGTTCTAATTCTGAACCAATCTCCGCCTTATCCTTATCCACGAAAAAGTTATTCTTTTTTTGTCTTTTTTAATTGTTTCTATTATCTGATAGTTGGGGGATTTTTGTTGGTGTCTTCTTATTATCTCTATCTTGCTCTGAAGAAATTACACTTGTTTGCACGTATTGATTCAGGAATTGCCTGGAAATATGCGCAAGTGAAAGTTTTCCACCTAATTTACCTTTTCTTTCTCATTATACTATTGACATTAAATCTCGCTCTGATGTTCTTAATACTCTATGATGTAAGTATAATAGAATTTCAAGTGACCTTTCTTTTCCCTATTTTGTTTTTAGCTACACTTCTTCGATTTGCATTTTACTGGACATTAAAAGATTATTTTTCTGAAATAGACGAAATATACCCTGCAGAAGACAGTTTGGTAATAGGTGTGTTTAAAAAACATGCCTTCAGTGGCTTTCTCTACATGGTTGCTTTTGCAACTATACATTTGACCATTGCTTCAAGTTATCACTTCTATCTAGGTGAGCTGATATTTTACCTATTTCTTATTTGCATACCATCTATTCTTGAGATAGTTACAACTTTTATAATCTCATATCAACTGAAAAAAGTTTCCACTCCATCATTCATAAAAAATAAACTTCCTACACATCCTCCGGAAGAAATAGGGGATGTTGAAGATATATCATTTTTTGCTACTATTTTCAAGAAAATAGCTCCACAAAGAGAACAGAGGACGGATCGCTCTCATTTCTCACTAACACAGATTAAGGACTTAGTTGAGCAATATGAACCAGTAGTGCTTTATCTTACTTCTCATGTTAAACAAGTAACAACCATAGAAAGACTAAATGAATTAATAAAAGAAACAACACACTGTAGAGCAGCTATTCCTTACATTAAAATAGGTAAAAAGAAAGAAAATGCAACAAAGACACCAGAGGATGATATGCTCATGCGCCTAAAAGCAATCTATGATAAGTGTACAAACCTATTAGAGCGTGGTCTTCCCCATAGAAAAGCACAACTAGAACAATTTGAAGCGTTCAAAGCATTAGTTTCAGAAGTCAATTATATTGAAACAGGAAAAGTAGCCAAAGTTTTAGGATACAAGAAATTCGAAGATTTCTATGAATGGGTAACAAAGCTTCCCAAAGAGTATAAAATTAAAGTGAATGAAGACTACGCCTATTTCCCTTTTGTTGAACAAGAAGAACATCAAGTTGAAGATGCTTTTGAGAAAATATTCTTAGCTTATAGGGATTGGGATGATTATTATGGGTAGAATAAAATGTATGAAAAACATGTTTGATCCCTTTTTTCATTAAGTTAAAAGTATAATTCTAAAAATTTACCCCTCCTTTTTTACAAACTTTTAAATAGTGTTCTGAGTTCTTTTTAGTTATGGGCGCTTATAATATCTTATCAATAATTCAAGGAATATTCATTTTAATTTGCTCTATATCTGTTTTCGACTTTGGATACAGTGAAGACATAGGATTTAACAAACTGCTCTTTGATAACTCTACATCAGATTGGTGGGGTGTCATAGTTTTTTGGGGATACTGTTTCTTCATAGTTGCTATACTTCAATTAGTCAAAGCTTTCACAGTAAAAATTAAAAACTAAAACTAAGAATTAAACAGACAAACATTAGGAAAAAACTTTTTTTTTACTTTTCAATCAGGTTTTTTAAATGTATAAAGGGAACTTTCGACTGATTATTGATAAAGAAACTTCAGCTAGAGAAAATTTAGCTAGAGAAGAATCTATAATACGTTCAGTTTTAGAAGAAAAAGTTCCTAACACAATTAGGTTCTGGCGAAATGAGCCTAGTACTATAATAGGACAATATCAAGTTGCTGATATTTTTCTTTTTTTTGTTCTATTTTTTCTAATTGTTTGTTCAAATCTTTTTTGATCTTAAAAGT